>SVQE01000023.1 GCA_015065505.1 Oscillospiraceae bacterium | reverse complement strand
GGTTAAGGCTGGCGCCTTAACCCTTGTTTTGAAGCTGTTATAGCGGAAAAGAGCATTTCAAAATCTATTAAATCCCTTAGTTGCCCACCCTTTAGGGCGATATGTGATACTTGTTGTGGTTGAAAGGTGGTGTCCGGTAACCTATTGAGCGGAACGAATATGATGACGGTTGTACCTACTGTTGACGACGATATTGTATTTTGAATTATTCAAAAGTCAAGAAAAGGGCTTGACATTTGAAATCGATGGTATATAATATAGTTGGTTAGCGGTGGCTAACTATTATATTTGCCATGTGAGTTAGACGTGTCTAACTTTATATTTGCCATATGAGTTAGATATATCTAACTCAGACTTCTTCCTTATTCCTATTCCTGTTTCTTTTCCCCATATTTATCAGTTAGCCGCCGCACCGTGATAAGGAGAAATGATATGAACAAGATTACATTAAAAATTGACGGTATGATGTGCGGTATGTGCGAGGCGCATATCAACGATACTATCAGAAAGGTTTATCCGGGGGCAAAGAAGGTCGCCTCCTCTCACTCAAAGGGCGAAACCACTTTTTTGCTTGACGGCGAGGCTGACGAGTCTGCTCTCAAGGCAGCAATAGCCGAAACGGGATACGAATTCAAAGGCATAAAATCAGAGCCGTTTGTAAAGAAGGGCTTTTTCAGAAAGTGATTTACGGCGGATAATTATCTGCCGTTTTATATTTAGGAGGAACATTATGAGCTTAATGAGTAAGTTTTTTAACAACACAAGAAAACCCGAGGGCTTTCTTGGAAAGATAATGGTTAACGGTATGAACTCCGGCGGACACAGTACGCTTGCCGAATGGGGCTTCAGCTTTGTGGATATAAACCGTAACGACACAGCCCTTGATTGCGGTTGCGGCGGCGGTGCAAATGTAAAGCGTCTGCTTTCAAAATGCGACAAGGCATACGGTATTGACTATTCCGAAGTAAGCGTTGCAAAGTCCAAAGAGGTTAATGCGGCGGATATTGCAAAAGGTCGCTGTGAAATATATCAGTGCGATGTTCGCTCACTTCCTTTTGATAACGATTCGTTCAACGCGGTTACTGCGTTTGAAACGGTTTACTTCTGGCAGGAGATTGACAAGGCGTTTGCCGAGATGTTCAGAGTTTTGAGAAAAGGCGGCACCTTTGCCATTACAAACGAGTCAACGGGCACGGATAAAACCTCCGTAAAGTTTTCACAAATCATTGACGGAATGAATCTTTACACGGGCGACGATTTGAAAAAGCTGCTTGAAAACGCAGGCTTTACGGATATTGAAATACATCAGCACGGCGACAAGCCCTGGCTGAACGTTACTGCAAAGAAGGCATAATAATGAATAAATATCATATTGAAAAGAACACGGTTCAGGAAACGCTGATTATTTCGCTTTACGGGCGCAAGGTTTGCGCCGATCATTATCCCGAGATGCTCAATGACGAGGAAGCCAAGTGCATTTGCGATATGCTTGATTACGACTTCTCCGAAAAAGGCAAGCTTATGGAAACGAAAGCGGGACTGTTCGGTGCACTTGAAGCGGCGCAGAGATATTACGATTTGGGATGCGAGGTTGAGGATTATCTGAAAACGCATCCCGAAGCGGCAGTAGTTAATCTCGGCTGCGGACTTGACACCACTTTCAAGCGGGTGGATAACGGCAGATGCAGAGGTTACAACCTTGATTTGCCCGACGTGATTGACATACGAAACGAACTGCTTCCCGCAAGTGAAAGAGAACGGAATATCGCGTTCGACCTCAACGATTTTTCGTGGTTTGACAAGATTGAATTTGACGAAAGCAAGGGCGCGGTATTCTATGCAGCAGGCGTGTTTTACTACTTTAAGACAGAGCAGCTTAAGACTTTGTTCGATGCTATGGCAAAGCATTTTAAGGGCGTCAGGCTCGTCTTTGATTCCTGCAACAAAATCGGCGCAAAGATGATGACAAAAACGTGGCTCAAGGAAGTCGGTATTACAGATGTCAGCGCTTACTTTTCAACAAGCGACGCTTCCGCAGAGCTTGCCCTATGGAGCAACGCATTTGCCTCGGTAATAACAAAAAGCTATATGAACGGCTACCGCGAAATTGATAAACGCTTCGGCACATTTAACAGGCTTATGGCAAGAATGTGCGACAAGCTGATTAAGCTTGATATTGTAAGAATAGAATTCAAAGGAGAATAGAGATGAAACCCGATTATAAAAACTGGATTCCGAAATGGATGCTTACCGCAGGAATTATTGGCGTGGCATTATCACTTATATTGCTCGTGGTGTTTGCACTTGTACTGCACGGCGTTGCAAAAATAGTTTTATGCGTAATATTTGCGATTGCAGCAGTATTAATGTGCGTATATCTTGCATGGAGCGTATTTGCCTACAATGCTTTTTCGTGTGACGGCAAGCGCAAGGTGTCCAAACGAATCATTGACGGTACTGCAGGATATATTGATATACCGGACGGCGGGGCTGCACTTGATGTTGGCTGTGGCAGCGGCGCGCTTGCAATCGCGGTTGCAAAGAAAAATCCGAATGCAAACGTTATCGGCTGTGACCGCTGGGGCAAGGAATATGCTTCGTTTTCAAAACTGCTCTGCAAAGAAAACGCAAGAGCCGAGGGCATTGAAAATATCAAATTCCGGAAGGGCGACGCAACCGCTCTGCCGTTTGAGGACGAAACCTTTGACGCGGTAATGAGCAACTATGTTTATCACAACATCCCGACAAACGACCGTCAGGCGATTTTGCTTGAAACGCTGCGCACACTGAAAAAGGGCGGCACCTTCGCCATCCATGATATATTCAGCAAACAAAAATACGGCGATATGGAGTCGTTTATCAAAAAGCTTTACGATATGGGTTATGAAAAGGTCGAACTGCTCGACACGACGGACGGCTTGTTCCTTGAAAGCAAAGAGGCAAAGCTCTTAATGCTTGACGCTTCAAAACTACTGGTAGGAAAGAAATAACAGGAAGGTGTTATTATGTTGGCATTGGAACTGTTAATACCGTTTGCCGGTACCACGCTCGGTGCGGCAATGGTATTCCTGATGAAAAACAAAATAAACGAAAAACTTGAAAAGCTGCTTCTCGGTTTTGCCTCTGGGGTTATGATTGCGGCGTCGGTATGGTCGCTGCTGTTACCATCAATTGAGATGTCTGAGGGGTATAAATTTAAGTTTTTCCCTGCGGCTATCGGCTTTCTGTTTGGCATTGCATTTCTGCTCGTGCTTGACAGCATAATTCCGCATTTGCACATCGACAAATCGCAGGAGGGTATTAAGACCAACAAGCTGAAAAAAACCACTATGATGGTGCTTGCCGTAACACTTCACAACATACCCGAGGGAATGGCTGTCGGCGTAACGCTTGCGGCGGCGCTGAACAGCAAATCGGGTATTACAATAGCGGCGGCGACGGCACTTTCGGCAGGTATTGCCATACAGAATTTTCCCGAGGGCGCAATTATCTCTATGCCGCTGAAAAGCGAGGGTGCCTCCAAAGGAAAGGCATTTTTGCTCGGCACACTTTCGGGCGCGGTTGAACCCGTATTTGGATTTATTACCGTTCTGATTACAAGTACAATACTGACGGCGCTGCCATATCTTCTCTCGTTTGCGGCAGGTGCAATGATATATGTCGTGGTTGAGGAATTAATTCCCGACTCACAGCTCGGCAAGCATTCAAATATTGCAACGATAGGTCTTGCCGTCGGCTTTGTAACAATGATGATTTTAGATGTTTATTTTGGGTAGATAATTATGAAATATGCAGGAATGCCGCAGGGTATGTGGCTGTTATATAAAAACTCATTTAAGAAGAATATGGTGTATGTCCTCGGCTTTGACGAGAAAACGGCAAAAAGGGTAACCGAAAAGGCACTGCCGAAATACAGGGAGATTATTGCAAAGCTTCGCGAATTTGAAAAGGCAGACCGCTTCAAGATGAACGCTGTCAACTGCGCTGTGTTTATTGCGTTTCTGACCTTTATGGAGCCAAAGCCGACCGTCGAAAAGCTTACGGAATACTATGCCAAATCAATGATGACAAAACCTACGGTTCTGTTTTGCAGGCTCGGCGGTAAGAGCAAGTTTTCGCAAAAGGATATTGACGGTATGAAGGCAACTGCAAAGCTGAATGCAGCGGACAGAAATCCGTATTCATGGAATATGGAGTTCCTTCCTTATCCCGACGGCAGCGGCTACGAGGCACGCTTTTTCAAATGCGGAATATGCACGATGATGAAGGAATACGGGCTGTTTGAATACACGCCTGCAATGTGCCGCCTTGACTATAATATGACCGAGGCGAGCGAAACAAGCGACTTCATCAGAGAATATACCCTTGCAAGCGGTGGCCCCTATTGCGACTGCGGTTATAAAAAGAAATCGAAATAAAACAAAAAGACGGTGATTAATATGTCAATAGATAATTATTTGATAGAGCATTGTTCGCCAACTCTGGCTTCGCTCAAAACGGCAAATTTGTTTTCATGTGCTTATGAAAATGAGAGCGCTCTTGAAACAGCAGTATCCGCCTGGAATGAGCTTCTCAGAGATAAGGGCGTTGAATTGCTTGTTTTGAGAAAAATAAATCATTCAGCGCTCATTTATGTTTGCCGAAAGAAAATGCTTAGTGCAGATTTGAGAAAAAGCGGCGTAGCGGAATTTTTGAATACATACGGATACTCCTCCACTGATACGGACTATGCAATCGACAAATTAAGAACCCGGCTGAAAGAACAGACGGATTTTCCGCATGAAATCGGAATATTTCTGAGTTATCCGCTTGATGATGTGAAAGGCTTTATTGAACAGGGTTCAAGAAACTGCCTGTGCAGCGGTTGCTGGAAGGTTTACTGCAACGAGTGCGAGGCAATAAAAATGTTCAATAAATTCAAAAAATGCCATGAGGTATATTCAAGACTTTATGCGGAGGGTTCAAGAGATATATTACAATTAACAGTTAAATGTTAGAGGAGATGCTATGTTAGTAACCATACTGTTATCATTAGTATTTATTGCATCAATTTGCCTGATGCTTTATTCAGCCGTTGTGCTGGTGCAGAACAAAAAGCTTTTCAGCTCCGCGCCGAAGGATGTGCAGGCGGCAGTTCAGGACAAGCCCGAACGCTTTAAGGGCGCAAGACTGCTTGGCTGGAAGCTGATTATCATAAGCATAATTGCAATTTGCGCAGCATTCTTTTTTGCAGGGTATAACGGCATACAAAACGGCTTTACGTTTTGGCAGTTCTTTGCAAGGTTTTTAATAATGCTATATCTTTATAAGGCGTTTGATATGGTTTGCTTTGACTGGCTATTGCTGACGAAATCGCATTTCTTTCAGCATTACTATCCGGAAATTGAGGGCTGCGAAAGCCTTGAAAAATACGGCTTCAATCTGAAATCACAAATTGCAAAGCTAATTGCATTTCCTTTCATATCGCTCTTAGGAGCATGGTTAACCACTGAACTCTCGCTCAAACTCGGTTAAACACGGCGGATTTCCACAATCTCTGCGTTAAAATCATCCGCCATACGTCAAGTATGCCGTATAATTTGTGCCTTGATCTTGTAAAAATCTGCACGTTTTTAACTGCTGCGCACCTAAAATGCTTGGAGTTAAGATGAAATTTGGTATTTGAGATTGCAGCTTTGCTGGCGCAAGGCAAAAGTGAAAATGCCGAATTTCGCTTAAATACTGCATTTTAGGCGAGTTCGGGCGAGAGTTTAGTGGTTATGGCACTTTATTTTCATAAAACAGGAGGACGTTATGCACGAATCAGGAGAAATGTATCTTGAAACGATATATGTTTTATCAAAGAATAATACGCCCGTTCGCTCAATAGATATTGCGGCGGAGATGGGCTTTTCAAAGCCGAGCATCAGCCGAGCTGTCAGAATTCTTAAAGAAGGCGGCTTTATTGAGGTTGACGATAACGGCTATATAACGCTGACCGAAACGGGTCTTGAATACGCCAAAAAGATATATGAAAGGCATAATGTGTTAACCGAATTTTTACTCTTTTTAGGTGTGGATAAAGCTACTGCAAGCGAGGATGCCTGCAAGATAGAGCACGTTATTTCAGACGAATCAATGAACAAAATCAAAGCGGCATTGAAAAAAGTATAGGCACTTATTGAATTCAAAAACGTAACAAAACAGTATTTTACGGGACTTCACGTTATCAACGCGCTTGATTAAATTGATTATCTGGACTCAACCATGCTCGACGTCTTCACTATGGAATAACCTGAAAAAATAAAAGTTTTGCTAAAATTTTCAATTAGTTATTTTGAATTAAATACACACAATAAACTTGCAAGGTGAAAATTGTGTGCAGAGCGAAAGCGTTCGGGCACATAATTTGCGCCCTGCAAATAACTAAAAAAGAGGTGTATACAAATGGCAAAGAACACAGTACCCGAGGCTAAAGAAGCTCTCAATCGTTTCAAGATGGAAGCTGCTAGTGAAGTTGGTGTTAACCTTAAGCAGGGCTACAACGGCGATCTTACTTCTAAGCAGGCAGGTTCAGTCGGCGGTCAGATGGTTAAAAAGATGATCAAGGCTTACGAAGAGTCTATGAGATAAACCAAAAGAATTAGGAGTGTTCCGAATTCGGAACACTCCTGTTTTTTGGTTTAATATTATTAGTTTATTGTTATTGAACCGCCGTTATTTGATGAACCGTAGCCGATATAGCTCTTTCCGGGGTTAAGCTTTATCGGATTTCCGCTTTCATCGGTCATCCAGAGCTTGCCGTTTGTAACGCCCCATTTGATGTTTACTGCTGTTCCCTGAGAAAGAACTGCGCCGCTGCCGCCTGCTAATTTATAGTTGCAGTAGGTTTCGCTCTTGCCGTGCTTATAGTTTTCTTTAACTATATACTCGGTTGTGTCCCTGAGGAAAATGAGGTTTTCAAATTCAAGATTTGCTTTTCCAAATCTTGAGTCGAAATCGGTTGTTGTGTATTTCGCTGTTGATGCATCGTAGGTGAAATTTGCTTTTTTCGGGCATCTATTGCTCCATACATAATTAACGGAGGTTGCCTGCTGCTCGCTGAGAGGCTGAGCTGTTTCGTTAAACTCAAGCTGAGTGAATTTTGCAGAGTTGAGCGAAGTGTTGATATTCGCTTTTGTTATAAGCTCTGCGGTGTTTTTGCCGTTTAAAAAGCCTGTATGCTCAATCGTTGAGGTTCTTGATTTATCTCTTCCGAAATAAGTTCCGTTTTCGGAATATTTAAGAAGATTGATGTGGTCTACATTATCAGTTTCAAAAACTGTGTCTGCGCCTGTGTAGTTGCCCTTGGTTTTTGAAAGACCTGCGTGAATGAATATTGAATCGAAAAGCTGGCTGAAACGGATGAAGGGCGGTCTTGCTGAACGCGCAGGACCAATCTGCTCGGGCATATTGGTGTAGTCTGCCCAGAAAAGAAGAAGTCTTGTTGAATATTCGCTTTCGCCTTCAAGCACGATATCTGCTTCATTCAAGCCCCACTGAGGTCTTACGGGGGATGATGAATATTCGTTTTCAACTACAACTGCAACGGGTCTTTTGCCGAGAGCCGCTTCATTATAGCCTGCTTCGCCCGTAAGCGGATTTAAAGTGCCGATAACAGGTGCGGCAGTTGTTGCTTCGGTTGTTGATTGAGTTGTTGATGTTGTTGTTTCCTCGGGCTCTTCCTTGTTATAGAAAAATCCGAAATAAACTCCTGCGCCGATTGCAACAAGCAAAACTGCAATAATTGCAATAATCAAGCCCGTTTTCTTCTTGGGGGGCTCATAATAATCTTCCGTGTCGTCGGGATTGCCCGTTTCGTTTGTTAAGCTCATCATATCAAAACCGGCTTCGCCTTCTTTAACAGTACTGAATTCCTTAGTTTTATCGGAATTAATATTTGCATCGGCTTCTTCATCAGCGGCTTCAGCGTCAGCGTCGTTGAGTGAAAACTGCTTGGTTTTGCCGTCCTCTGCATCTTCTGCAATCTGCTCTTCTTCGGCAGGTGCATCCAAAACAAAATCTTCCTCTGCTTCGCTTTCGGGCGCTTCCTCTTCAGCGCCTTCTTCCTCAACAGCAACTTCAGTTTCAGCGCTTTCTTCATCAGCTTCAGGCTCGTCCTCTTCGGATACTATTTTCATAACCTCGTCAACGGTGTCTGCTTCTTCGGGTTCAGCCTCCTGAACTTCGGGGATAACTTCCTCAGCTTCCTGAATTTCAGGCTCATTTGCTGCGGCTTCCTCAAGCTGGGAATGCATTTTTATTTCATTGAGAATGTCGTCAATTTCGCTGTCGGAACCGATGGGCATTTTGTTCATATCTTTATCACTCATAATAAAACTCGAAAAAAGAATTAACCTTTTTTCTTATCCTTTCATACAAGATTCAGTTAATTATACCACAAAACACCACAATATCTATAAATATTACACGATTGTAACACTATTGAAAATAATTAAGATATGATGTATAATAATAAGCAACTTAGATTTTGAGGTGTTATTATGCCTAAAGCAATACCGATGATTATAACAAATAAGGATATACTCGTTAAGAAAAAGGAAAGCGATGAATTCGTTTCCTTTGTTATGCCCGGGATTGAAGAAATATGCAATATCCCGTTTTATCATCTGTTCGCTCAGAAGATTTCGGAGTGCCAGTATTATTTTAAGCAGTTTATCAAAAAAGAATACGGAAAAAAGTTTTCAAAAAGCATTCTTGCAATAATAACTCCCGACGACACAACTCCGCTTGAATCAATTTTCATCAACGAATTCTTTTTAAACAGCGGCGCCTGCAAGGAGGTTTGCCAGATGACTATGGGGCAGGCGATTTCAAAGGAACACGCTAAATATGTTTCAATTTCAAAGTCGTCAAGAAATATTATTCTTCAGTATATCTGCAATAACGAGGTTCGCGCAAAAAGATTTTATGACTTTAATTCCTACGATAAAGAGGGAATTATTGAGGATGCGAAAAGGCTTCACATTGATATTGAATATGAGGATGTGCCTGTTTTCGTAAACAATCTTAATATGAATATGGACGAGTTCTTTGAAATGGGCGAGGTTGTAAGCCCCAAGGAATTTCTTGATAAAATTGCAGTTATAGATGTTGAAAAGGTTTAGAAGTTAAATGAAAAACGGCTGATGAGTATTGCTCATCAGCCGTTTTGTTATTGATATTTTTTCTGTGAAAGCTCTATGATTTTTTTGCAGAGAGAGGGGTAGTCAATTCCAACGGCTTTTGCTTCCTGCGGCAGCAGGCTGAGCGAGGTAAGCCCGGGAAGTGAGTTTGCTTCAAGGCAATAGAATTCATTGTTTGCCTTTGAAAGAATGAAATCAATTCTGCCGTAAACCTCAAGGTTTAAAACATCAAAAACGCTCTTTGTTGCTGCCTGAAGCTTTTTTGTGTCCTCCTCGCTGAGCTCGGCAGGGCAGATTTCAATCGTCATACCCTCCTGATATTTGTTTTTGTAGTCATAAAATCCCTCTTTGGGAATTATTTCAATCGGGGGAAGAACTGTGTTTCCGAGAACACCTACCGAAAATTCTCTGCCCTCAATATATTCTTCAATGATTATTTCATCCTCGTATTTGAAAGCGGTTGCAACGGCACTGTTGAAATCATCTGCGCTTTTAACGATTGAAATGCCAACGCTTGAGCCGCCAGATGCAGGCTTGATAACGCAGGGATATTCATATTTCAAATCAAAGCTGTCTTTTTTTGCAACAATGTATTTTGCATTTCTTAAGCCGTTTGCATCCATCATCTGCTTTGTTATGTATTTGTTCATAGCCATTGCGCTTGCAAGACATCCGGAACCCGAATATTTAATTCCGAGAAGGTCGAAGGTTGCCTGAACCTTTCCGTTTTCGCCGTCCTCGCCGTGAAGCGCAAGGAAAACGAAGTCAGCTGTTTTGCAGATTTCAAGAACATTTTCACCGAAAAGGGAATCGGAGTCAGTGCCCCTTGCTTTTTTGATATCCTCAATGCTCGGGTCAACAATGCCTATTGCGTTAACTGCGTTAATATTGCCGTCAGCGCTGTTGAAAAATGTTGCTGCATCTTCCTTATAGCCGAGAAAAATATCAAGCAGAACAGCGTTTTCACCAACGCCTCTCAATGCCTTAACAACATTTTTACCCGTAATCAGTGAAACATCGCGCTCGGTGCTGATGCCACCTGCCAAAACAACTATGTTCATATATGTATCTCCTAAAAAATCATTCAATATATTATAGTATAGTTTTGGGAAAATGTCCATAAAAAAAATATGATTTATCGCTGAGGCGATAAATCATTATTTGAGTTGCGAGTTGCGAGTGCCAAGTTCCGAGTTAAGGTTACTCGCTGCGCTCAAACAATAATAAAATCGGAGCGAAGCGACCCGACAACTCGGAGCTCGGGGCTCGGTACTTGAAACTTAAATTGTGATTTGCGAGCCCAAAGGGCTCGACAAATCACAAGTAGTTCCTCAAATCAACAGCAAGGCTGCTTTCAAGATTAATCAGGTTTTTTGCGATTGCACGCGATTTTTCGTCAGCGTTTTTATACTGATTAAGGTATCTGCCGAGTGATTTAACGCCCATATTGCAGCCGTCGGTCATAAGGTCTGCAACCGTTGAATCCTTCGGGGAAGCCATCATTTTAACATTTGTTTTTATGAAGCTCATACTTTTTGCCATCGGGTTCGGATTTTTTCCGCTTTCAAAATGGTCGTCAAGCAGAGTGCCAACTTCAATGCTGAGAACCTCGTGGCGGCGTTTGCATTCATCAAGCATATCGCGCAGGCTTTTATCCTTAACATCATAAATAACATCGTCGATTGAGGATATTCCCATTTTTATTCCTGCGTCGCATTCGCGAAGAAGCTTAACGGTGTCTCCGTCTTTTTTCATTTTTTCATTCATACTATCACATCCTTTTGATGATAGTATTAACAAAAAGAGGATATGTTAAACATATCCTCGAATAATTATTTATCAATTTTATCCTTAACCTTGTTGATAACCTCGCCGACGAGCTTTGAGGAGAGAACCTTTTTATAGGTTGTGTCAACGATTTCGGGGTGCCAGATTTCAACGAAGCCGAGAATCGGTGAGTTTTTAACTCTGTATTTCTGCTTCGGATTATTGCTCTGAAGCGCCTTCATAACCGCATCAACAAGATATTTCGGGTCGTTTGCCATCTTAAGCTCAATATCCATCATAAACTTCATTTTTTCAAGCACATCATTATACATTGTTGTGCTGTTTGAAAGTCTGTCAAAGGATTTTGCCGTTGTTCCGTGCATAGCGGTTTTGAATGAACCCGGCTGAATCTTAATAACGGGAACATCAACAAACATAAGCTCTCTTCTGAGTGAATCGTTGTATGCTTCAACGGCATATTTTGAAAGAGTATACGGTCCGTTGAAGGGCTGAGGAGTCATCCAGCCGCATTCGGAGGAGCAGTTGATAATTCTTCCGTTTGCGTTCTTGATAAGAGGGAAGAAGGTTTTGTTCATACGAACCATACCCATTAAATTAACCTCAAGCATATCCGAAACAATATCTATATTTCCCTCAACAAGTGAAGCCATCTGCTGAACGCCCGAGAAATTGATTATTGCATCAAGCTTATCGGTTACCCCTGAAACCTCTTCAAATGCCGCGTCAATGCTTTCCTGCTTTGTTACATCAACGCAAAGAGGATGAACATAGGTAGTTTTGCGAAGCTCTTCAAGAGACCTTTCGTTTCTTCCGCATGCAAAAACATACCAACCGCTTTCTGCAACTCTTTTTGCTATTTCTTTACCGAGGCCGCTTGTAGCACCTGTTACAAGAGCATATTTCATAATAATAACCTCCGAAATGAAAAAATCTGATTTAATGCCTATAATATTATATCAAAAGCCGAGATAATATGCAATAGTCTAATACTAAACGGCTTATTTTTTAGTGAGCGCGAAAACAAGCCAGCCGCTCTCTTCTCTTCTTTCAAGCACCTCAAAGCCGTTCTCTGCAAAGGAAGAAAGCACATCTTCTTCTCTGTTTTCAATGATTCCGCCCGTAATATAAATTCCGCCGTCCTCAATAAAATCGCCGACAAGGGAATTGAATCTGATAATAATATCTGCAACGATGTTTGCAACAACAACGCTGAATTTTCCGCTTACCTTGTCCGAAAGGTCGCCCTTGATGAATTTAATTCTGCTTTCGTCATAATTGTTTTCCTCGGCGTTTTTAACAGCGGTTTTAACTGCAAGCGAATCAATATCAACGCCGAGAGCACTTTTTGCACCGAGCAATACGCTTGCGATTGAAAGAATTCCGCTGCCGCAGCCTATATCAAGAACGGTTGAATCGTCTTTTATATAGTCCTCGAGCGTTTCAAGGCAGAGCTTCGTAGTAGGGTGCGAGCCCGTTCCGAAGGCAAGTCCCGGCTCAATATTTAAAACCTTTCTGCCCTGTGCGTCGAATTCATTTTCCCAGAGCGGACGGATAAGAAGCTTTTTGCCTATGGGCATCGGGTGGTAGTATTGCTTCCAGTTGTTCTGCCAGTCCTCTGTAAGGCAGTCGGCAATATCAATTTTATAATCCTTTATTCCAACGCTGTCGAACCTGTCCTTTATGAAAGAAACGGCTTCCATCGGGTTTTCGTGGGGATTGATGTAAACATGAATTATGCCTTCGCTTCTGCTTTTTTCAAGAAGCCCTTCTTCAATTAAATCTATGTGCGCGATTTCAAGAATTTCTTCTTCAAGCGAGGAATAATCCTCAATATATATTCCGTAGGGCACAACCATATTTGCAATGCTGCCCGCAATTTCAATATCGTTTGAATTAACGCTGATTTTTATTTCAGTCCATTTATCTTCGCTTACGGCGTTTGTCATTCCCATTGTTCTTATTCCTCGTCACCATAGAGATTAACATTGTGTTCGGGCTTTGAAAGACCGTGATTATAAAGCTTTCTGTTATCAAGCGCCCAGATTCTGTCGGAAAATTCGCCCGGATTTACCTTTGAGGTTGCTTCGCTGACCTCATAAATTGTTGCATCAAGCTCATCAAGCGTTGAAAGAATTATCGCTTCAAGGAACATCGGGCGAACGGCGCTGCCGTATTCGGGTATTCCGTGGTGGGATATTATCATATGCTCAAGAAGCGCAACCTCTTCGCATTCAATACCGAGCTCCTTTGCTTTTTCGCTTACAAACATTGCGCCCTTAACAAGATGACCTATAAGCTCGCCTTCAACTGAATAGCCCTTTGCAAGCCCTGTTTTGTTTGTTTCAAGCTCCCAGGTTTTTGCAACATCGTGAAGAATTATTCCCGAAAGCAGCAGCTCGGTGTTCACATTTTTATATACCTTTGAAAGCTCCTCAGCCATGCGAACCATGCTCATTGTGTGATACATCAGTCCGCCAACAACTGCGTGATGAAGCTTAAGCGCTGCAGGGTAAGAAGCCAGCTTTTCTCTTCTTTCTTCAATAATTGCAAGAACAAGAGTTTTCAAATTGGCATTTTCAAAGCTCTCAACTCTTGTTTTTATCATATAGTATAAAACATCGCCTCCAACCTGGGAAGAAGGAACCAAATCTGATATTTCATAATCGTCGGTGCTGCTGACAGGGCGCATTTGAAGAATGCGGAACTGGTCTTTACCGCCGTACTGCTCGATGCTGCCTCTGATTTTAACAATGGATTCAGCTTCAAAAGCAGTTCCGCTGCTGCAATCCCACATCTTAGCGCTCATTTCGCTGTCTTTATCTGCAATAATAATATCAAGATATGTTGAGCCGTTTTTAGCTGTTTTTTCATCGCATTTTTTCAGACGGACAAAGCCCTCGCTCTGCCCGTTTGGAAGTGATTTGAAATTCATATTAACCCTCCGGGATTTATTTGAGATTTAACATTTATCATTATAACGCATTAATAAATTATTGGCAATATGCTGAGAATAATTTTAACATATCGTTTCTTGACAACGGTCTTTTATGTTGATATTATATTATATATTAATTTTAATTGAGAAGTGATGAGATGAAAGATATAGATAATCTTTGCCTTAATTGTTTTAAAGAGCTTACCGAAGGCGCAGTTTGCGCTGAATGCGGTTATGATAACGATACTCCGAGCGACACAATGTATCTTGCAAAGAAAACAATGCTTGCAAATAAGTATGCTGTCGGCGCTTTCCAGAAGCACGAAAGCGACGCTGTAACCTATTCGGGTTATGATACTCAGCTTGATAAGAAAATTATTATCAGAGAGTTTTATCCCAAGGGAATGTGCTCGCGCCTTGAAGGCAGCAACGATATTCATGTTCGCCAGAAGTTCACATCAACCGTTGAAAAATATAAAAAATCCTTCTATAAGCTGTGGACAACCCTTGAAAAGCTCCATTCGCTTTCGGCAGTTGTTCCTGTTTATGATGTTTTTGAGGAAAACGATACGGTTTACGCAATAATCGAGCATCTTGAGTGCATAACACTCAGAGAATTCCTTCTCAGGAATGAAAACGGTTATATTCATTGGGATAACGCAAGGCTTATGTTTATGCCGATATTAACAACCCTTGAAAACCTTCATTCAAACGGAATTATTCACGGCTCGTTAACTCCCGATAATCTTGTTTTATGCAGGGACGGCAAGGTTCGCCTCAGCCCCTTCACAATTCAGGAGGCTTGTGATATAACAAGTGAGCTTGAGTTCAATTTCTGCGACGGCTATACCGCAATCGAGCAGTATGAAAACAGCCATAAAATGTGCCCTGCAACGGATATTTACAGCTTTTCCGCTTGTATTTACAGAGCACTTTCGGGAACGAATCCGCCCGATGCAAAATCAAGGGAAGCAAACGATAAGCTGATGATTCCCAACTCAATAGCCGAAACCATTCCGATGCATGTTATTAAAACAATCGGCAACGGAATGCAGATTTATCCCGAAAAGCGAATTAAAAGCATTTCGGAATACAGAGAGCATCTCGACGCTGCGCCTGCGGTTATTGCAAAGGCTGCAAAAACCGAAACGGAAGCAGAATATATTGAAGAGGATGTTTACCCCGATTACAACAAATCAAATGTTAAATCAAGGGTTATAATCATAATTCTTGTTGTGCTTATTATAGGCGCGATTGCAGCAGGCGTTTATGTTGTTCTTAAAGACAGGGTTAATGCTCCCGAAGAAACAACCTCAACAACGCAGAGCGTTAATTACGAGGTGCCCGATTTCGTTTCAAACGGCTACACCCAGGTTGATGTTGAAAACAACGGCGCCTGGAACGAGCGCTTCACAATTTCATTTGAATATGAGTATTCAACCGATGTTGAAGAGGGAATTATTTTCAAGCAGAGTGTTTCGGCAGGCGAGAGTATTCCGTCGGGCTCGGATATTATTTTAACGGTCAGCCGCGGAATTCAGACGCAGACAATACCCGATGTTGCAAATATGACTGTTGAGGAAGCAACAAAAACTCTTGAAGCGCTCGGCTTCAAGGTTTCAAGCGTTGAGGTTTATAACGACGGCGCTCATACACCGAAAACCGTAAGGTCAACCTCATCTTCGGCACCTGCAGCAGGCGAAAACGCAGCAGTGGGCGAGGAAGTAATTCTTCAGGTATACGGCGAGGTTCAGACAACCGAGGCAACAACGGAAAATAATAACTGATTAAGGTTCAGGTTTCAGGTTAGTTGCAGGGGAGGGCTTCCACGCCTTCCCCTTTTTCGATAAGATTTTTGATTATGATAAAGGAGTAAAACTATGAGCAGAAAATTAGTAGCATACTTTTCGGCAGAGGGAACAACTGCAAAAAAAGCAGAGCTTCTCAAAGAAGCGACGGACGCAGATATTTATGAAATTCAGCCCGAGGTTCCTTATTCCGAAGCGGATGTAAAATGGAGAAATCCGCTTGCAAGATGCAACAGAGAATGGATAAAGAAGGCTAAAATTGCCCTTTCGGATAACAATGCGAATATCGAGAATTATGATGTTATTTTTCTCGCATTTCCGATTTGGTATTTCACAGCGCCGCTGATTATCAGAAGCTTTCTTGATGCCTATGATTTTTCGGGCAGAAAGATTGTTATTTTTGCAACCTCGGGCGGCAGTGATTTCAAAAAGGCTGTTGATTTTATTAAGGATTATGCAAAGGGCGCCGAGGTAATCGAGGGCGCAATGCTTAATGAAGTCAGCTCAGCAGGGGAATTAAAATATATAACCGAAGCTTATTAAGCGTTTATTTGAAGGAGAGAGAATATGTCGGCTGTTTCAATTATACTGATAACAGCGTGCCTGCCGTCGGTGGTTTTGCTGATTTATATTTATAAAAAAGACAAGGTAGACAAAGAGCCGTTTTCATTATTGTTGCTTTTGTTTGCGCTCTTTGTTCCGATTGCGGCGCACGGTACATATGATTTCCTCTGCTCATACGGAAGCGCTATTGCAACAATTCTGTTCCTTGTTTTTCTTATCGCGCTTTATATTATTTGTTTCAGAAGAATAAGGCTTGTTTCAAAGTTCGATAACCACGAGGCAAATATGATTGCAAGCGTGCTTTATAAGCGCTATCCCTATCTTTATGACAGAATTAGGCAGGTGCAGCAGGCAAATTATATTGCATATTATAATTCCTATCCCAACCCCAACCCCGCACCGTATCAAAACACGAATCAATATCAGAATCAAAACAATTATACATACAGATAGAAACAATTAAAAAACACGGCAAAAGCCGTGTTTTTTAATTGTGATTTGACGAGCCCTTTGGGCTCGCAAATCACAATTAAAGTTTCAAGTACCGAGCCCCGAGCTCCGAGTTGTCGGGTCGCTTCGCTCCGATTTTATTATTGTTTGAGCGCAGCGAGTAACCTGAACTCGGAACTTGGCACTCGCAACCAGCAACTCAAATAATGATTTATCGCCTCAGCGATAAATCATTATTTTTAGTATTCCGCCTTGCGGAACATATCGCTGATTTGCTCGCAGAGCAGGGGATAATTATCGAGGTTTTCATCCTCTTTAATCATCTGCTTTGCACATTCCTGACATTCCATCAGCGTTTCCATATCCTCAAGCATATCTGCAATAACGAGGTTGGGCAGTCCGTGCTGACGCTTTCCGAAGAAGTCGCCGGGACCCCTTGTTTTCAAGTCATAATCGGCAATCTTAAAGCCGTCGTTGGTTTCCTTCATAATTGCAAGGCGCTCCTTTGAGGCTTCGCCCTTGCTGTCGGAAACAAGAATGCAGTAGCTCTGCTCGCTGCCTCTGCCAACTCTTCCTCTGAGCTGATGAAGCTGTGAAAGCCCGAAGCGCTCGGCGTTTTCAATAAGCATAACGGTTGCGTTTGGAACATCAACGCCAACCTCAACAACCGTTGTTGAAACAAGCACATCCGTTTCCTTATTTGCAAAGGACTGCATAACTCTGTCCTTATCCTTTGCCTTCATTTTTCCGTGAAGCAGCGCAAGGTTATATCCCTGAAAATATTTAACGCTAAGCTCATTTGCGTATTCCGTTGCCGAGATTAAATCGCTTTCGCTCTCTTCAACAAGGGGGCAGACGATATATGCCTGATGCCCTTCATCAACGGTTTTTTTGATGAAATTATATATTCTCTGATGATAGGATGTGTCAACAACATCCGTTCTTATTTTCTTTCTGCCTGCAGGAAGCTCGTTTAAAATGCTTATATCAAGGTCGCCGTAGATAATAAGCCCGAGCGTTCTCGGAATCGGGGTTGCGCTCATAACCATGAGGTGGGGTGAGGCGCTTTTCATTGCAAGGGAAGCCCTTTGCTCAACGCCGAAACGGTGCTGCTCGTCGGTTATAACAAGGGCAAGCTCCTTAAATTCAACATCGTTCTGAATAAGCGCGTGAGTGCCGACGATTAAGTCAATTTCACCGCTCATAAGCGCTTCTTTTATTTCGCGCTTTTCCTTTGCCTTGGTTGAGCCTGTGAGCAGGGCAATATTTATATCTGTGTTTTCAAACAGCCTTGAAAGCGATTCAAAATGCTGGCTTGCAAGAATTTCGGTGGGCGCCATCATAGCAGCCTGATAGCCGTTTTTAATTGCGCTGAACATAGCAGCAGCCGCAACAGCCGTTTTGCCCGAGCCAACATCACCCTGAATAAGCCTGTTCATTGTTTTGCTGCTTTGCATATCGTTTATGCAGTCCTTAATTGCACTGCTCTGAGCGTTTGTTAAGGTGAAGGGCAAAAGGGATAAAAATTCCTCGGTGAAGTCTTTTTCAAGTGGAAAATTATTCTTAGTGTCTTTTTTATCTTTTAGCTTTAACAGACCGAGCTGCAGGGTTAAAAGCTCTTCAAAAATCAGCCTTCTGCGCGCGATTTCAATGTTTTTTTCATCACTCGGAAAATGAATCTGCCTGAGTGCGAAATCAAGCGAGCAAAGATTATATTTATCCCTGATTTCGCCATCAAGGGTATCTTCAAAATATTCAAATTTTTCAAGGGCTGTTTTAACTGTTTTTGCAATAGCCTTTGAATTGAGATTTTCGGTTGCGCTGTATATGGGGTGAATGCCCTGAGCTGTTTCGGCGCATTCTATTTGCGGTGAACTCATCGAAGCGCTTGTAAAGCTTTTTTCAACCTTGCCGAAAAGAATGTATTCATCAAAGGTTCTGAGCGCCTTTGCAAGATATTTGTTGTTGAAAATGGTTACATGAATAACCGTTTGTCCGTCTGAAAAATTGCATTTATAAAGGGTCATACCCTTTCTTATAAGATGCTCTTTAACGGGGGTTATCATTGTTGCCTTTATTGCAACATTTTCGTTTTCGGGCGCGGATAAAACGGTTTCGCAGTTATTCCAGTCCTGATATTTTCTCGGATAGAAGTGAATTAAATCCGCAACGGAAAAAATGCCCAGCTTGTTGAAAAGCCGGGCTCTTTTTTCTCCAACACCTTTTATATATTGAATATTAAATTCGCTGTAATTTTCCATTATTCTACCGAAATTATATAGTAGTAAACAGGCTGAGCACCGTTTATAACACTTATCTCAATATCGTTTTTATATTTTTCGCTGAGTCTTTCTTCAACCCTTGAAGCCTCTTCCTCGCTTACATCCTCGCCGAAGATAAGAGTAACCATTGAATGGGTGTTGCGCTTGAAAAGCTTGTCAACGGTTTTGAAGGCAATATCCTCTCTGTCGTCGCCGATAAACTTGATTTTGCCGTTGGTCATTCCCATAATCTGACCCTGAGTAATCGGCTTGCCGTCGATTTCGCTGTCTCTTGCGGCAAAGGTTACAAGCCCTGTTTCAACAGCGCCTGCCATTTCCATCATAACCATCTGGTTTTCGTCAGCGTCAACTGATTCGTCAAAGGCAAGCATTGCCGAAATTCCCTGAGGAATTGTTTTGGTCTGAAGCACGCGAACCTCTCTGTCCTTTGCAAGAGGAATTGCCTGCTCGGCAGCCATAATTATGTTTTTGTTGTTGGGCAGAACATAAACGGTTTTTGCAGGGGTTTGCATAATTGCGTTTAATATATCGTCGGTTGAGGGATTCATTGTCTGACCGCCGCTGACTATTGAATCGCAGCCGAGGTCTATGAATAAATCCTCAACGCCCTTGCCTGCACAAACGGCAACAAAGCCGTAATTGTTTTCAGGCTCGGAAATTGTCGGCTCAACGGGCTGGCTGCCTTCTTTAACGCCGACTTCCGCATTTCTGTGCTGATAGCGCATATTATCAATTTTGATATTAATAAGCTGTCCGTATTTCAGAGCCGACTGAATAACGGTTCCGGGGCAGTTTGAATGAACATGAACCTTGATAATGCTGTCGTCGTCAACAACAACAACGCAGTCGCCGATGGATTCAAGATAAGCGCGAAGCTTAATCGGGTCTTTTTCCTTTGCATCGTCTGCTTTTTCGATAAGGAATTCCGAGCAGTAGCCGAATTCAATATCTCCGCTTGCAGCACCGACGATTGATTTTGAAGGCGTTTCAACGGGCTTAACTCCGCCGTCAACGCTCTGAACAATGGCGCCGTTTTCAAAAACGCTCTGGAAGCCCTCGAGAATAAGAATGAAGCCCTGTCCGCCTGCGTCAACAACACCTGCTTTCTTTAAAACGGGAAGCAGTTCGGGCGTTGTGGCAAGCGCCTCTTTTGCTGCCTGAAGTGCCGCAAAACAAACCTCAAGCGGTTCCTCTTCCGTAAGTGATGACTCTTCTGCAGCCTCAGCTGCTTTTCTTACAACCGTGAGAATTGTTCCCTCGGTTGGCTTCATAACTGCCTTATATGCGGATTCACAGCCGTAGCGGAATGCGCGCGCAATATCCTTTGAATTTGCTTCATCAATATCCTTAAAGGCTTTTGAAAAGCCTCTGAAAATCAGCGAGAGAATAACGCCCGAGTTTCCGCGCGCACCTCTTAAGAGTGCCGAAGCGCAACGCCTTGAAACCTCTGAAATGGGCTCGTCGTCCGCAAGGGATGAAACCTCTTTTGAAGCGGCGCTGATGGTCATACTCATATTTGTTCCCGTATCGCCGTCGGGAACGGGGAATATATTTAAGGCATCAACTGCCTGACGGCTGTTCGTGATGTTGTTAGCACCCGAAATAATGCCGTCGCGAAACATTTGTCCTGTAATCATAGTCAACCTCCGAGATAGTATGCCTTTTCTTTAATTTAACGCATCAACATGAACATTGACTTTTGATACCTTAAGACCTGTTGCGGATTCAACAGTGTAGCGCACCTTATTAACAATGCTGTCGGTTATTGTTGAGATGTTAACGCCGTAGGAAACGGCAATGTGCAAATCTATAACAAGAGCGCCGTTAATGCTTTTAACTATAACGCCCTGATTTGAATTATCAAGCGATGCCTTGTTTTTGATTACCGACTTTGCCCAGCGATAGGGGTTGGGATTAACCATTCTTGTAACGCCGAAACAGCTCTGCGCTGTGTTGCCTACAAGGCGTGCAAAATAGTTGTTGGTGATTTCAATGTATCCTTGGGGATTTTCAAATTTAATCATAATATCCTCCTGTTATCAGTTATAATACCAATCTTGAATATTTGAAAAATAATTATCAACATATCCCTGCATATCACCGTGCAGTGATTTTGAATAACAAATCATTCCCTGCCTGTATAACAGGGGAACAAAGGGCATTTCTTGAGTGAAGCTCAGAACGAAGCTTCCTATTTCGTTTTCGGAATTAAGATAACCCTGATATGCCTTTGCGCTATCGCTTTTCTTAACATCTATTCCGTATAGCGTTGCGCCCTTTGCGGTGAAAAAGCTGTTTAAATTCATATCTGCCGGAAGCTTTGTTTCGCCGATATATAAATCAAAAGCTCCGCTTTCAACCTTGTTTTTATAAGCCTTGTCGCTTTCCTCGTTAATTGTAACCTTGAAGCCGACTGCTTCAAGCTGCTGCTTTATGAGCTTTGCTGCAGCTCGGCGGTTTGAATTGGAATTAACAAGAATATCAAGCTTTAAATCCTTTTCGTCATAGCCGCTTTGAGTTATTGCCTGCTTTGCGGCAGCGGTGTCGGCAGTTTTATCAAAAACAACTGTTTGCTTGCCGAGCGAGCACGAGCTGTTGAAAATTGAGGCTGCGCTTTTTGCATATCCCTGATATGCGCTTTTAACAAGTGCGTCCCTGTCCGTCGCAAGTGAAACGGCGCGCCTGATGTTTTCGTTTTTTGTTATGCCAACCTTGTTATTTATTCCTATATAAACAAGATTATTCAGATTAACCGCTTTTTTATTACTCTGAATTTTTATGTTGCTGATTTCCGATAAATCGCGGAATGCAAAGCTGATGTTGCCGATGTTGATTGCGTTTTCTATCGATTCGGCGGATGCGATATTAACAAGCGGAATTTTTGTGAAATGGGGATTAAAGTCCTTTTTGTTCGGGTTAACCTCAAGGTAAACCGTTCCGCCGCCTTCGCCGAATTTATATCTGCCCGAGCCGATGGGATAGCCGTTTTCATCGTTTTCGCTCTTAGCTATTGCAAAGGTTAAAAGCTTGTGGGCGTTGGGGTTTGCATATTTCAGCTTGAAATCAACAACCGTTGAGCTCGGCGCGCTTATGCTTTCAATGCACTTCAAGGAATTTTTCCAGCGATAGGAATCCTTTGCCTGATTGAAGGCGTAAATAATGCTTTCGGCGTCAATCAGCGTGCCGTCTGAAAAGGTGTTGCCGCCCGATACGGTTACGCTTAGCGTTTTGCTGTCGGTATAAGAATAACCCGACGCCAGAAGCGGCTGCGCCTCATATGCCTCATCAAGCACGAAAAGCGATTCAAAAACAAGATTCTGAACAACCTGATTATTCAGCGTGTCTGATTCATAGGGGTTGAGGGAATCGGATTGTGTGTAGCTTAGCTTGAATCCCGTTTCATCGGTTACATATTCAGTTGTTGCCTGCGTAACGAGCTCGTGATTATTCTGATTCTTGTTTGATGAAGAACACGCGCTCAGCGAGCAGATTAAAATAATTGCCGCAAGAATTATGGCATATATTTTTTTGCTCATCGTCTGAACCTTTCTGTTGAAACGGTTTTTCCTGTTTTGTTATCAATTTCAAAGAAGCAGCCTTCAACGGTGCAGATTCCGTCGTCAACCCTGAATTTAACGGGCATATTGGTCTGCATTTTTCTTATTGCGATTTCGGGCGCAATGCCGAGAACAGAATAATACGGCCCCGTCATTCCCAAATCGGTTATATATCCTGTTCCGCAGGGAAGAATCTGTTCGTCTGAGGTCTGAACATGGGTGTGCGTTCCGAATAAAACGGATATTTGCCCGTCGAGATAAAAGCCCATAGCCCTTTTTTCGCTGCTTGCCTCGGCGTGAAAATCAATAATGATTATATTAATATTTTCTTCCTTTGCAATTTGCAGAATTCTGTCTGCCGCGTCAAAGGGATTTTCAATATTATCAAGATAAACCGCACCCTGCAGGCTTGCAACCAAAACGCGTGCATAGCCCTTATCAATAATTGTGTATCCCTTGCCGGGCGCGCTTTTATGATAGTTTTCGGGGCGGATTATGAATTCGTTTTCATCAAGATAATCCGCAATTTCGGGACGCCTTAAGGTGTGGTTGCCGAGAGTTATAACATCCGCACCGCAGTTGAAAATATATTCAGCGCTTTTTGGCGTTATGCCGTTGCCAACGGCTGAGTTTTCGCCGTTAACTATAACTATGTCTGCCCCGTAGTCTTTTTTGAGTTTCGGAAGCGTTGTTCTGAGGTATTCGCATCCCTGCTTTGAAACAACGTCGCCTATGGCTAAAATTTTCATATTTCACCGTTTCTATGAGGGCATATGAATATGCCCGCCCAAAATTCCCGTATATTATACTACTATAATATTATAAAAACAATAATATCAATAAAAGTTAATCTAATATTAATAGATGGATGATAGACTATTTAAATTATTTTGTCTAATATAACAAAAAGCAGCAAGCGAACTTGCTGCTTTTTTCAGTGGATAGTGGGTAGTGGGTAGTTAATTACGAATTTCGGGACCTGCGGTCGGCTATTATATAATTCGTTTCGGCGCCCTACAATTAAAATCCTTGCGGCTCGTTATTATATAAACTTTTTGTGAACAGCAAAAAATATCGCTGTTTGCAAAGCAAACAATATCGCTTTGAATAAAGTTCAAAATATCGCATTGCGCCTCGCGCAATATATCGCTATGTATACAGGGGTCAGACCCCTGTATACATTATAACTATGCTCTGTGCACTATGCACTATGCACTATGCCTTATAATACGTTCATGCTTCCGCTTTTAAAGCCCCCTAAATCCATTGAAACAAAGGTGAAACCGAGGGATTTGAGATAATCGTTTATTTCATCAGCGTGCCCAAGCAGGTTCATAAAGCAATCTTTTTCAACCTCAATTCTTGCAAGCTTGCCGTGCATACGAACTCTTGCCTGAATAAAGCCGAGGGAATGCAGCATTTCTTCCGCACTTTCAACCATTTTAAGCTTTTTTTCGGTTATTTCTTCGTTGTATGCAATGCGTGATGCAAGGCAGGCGTAGGAGGGCTTGCTGAAGGTTGAAAGCCCCGTTTCCTGCGATAAAGCTCTTATATCACTTTTAGTGAGCTTTGCATCAAGCAGGGGACTGATTATTCCAAGCTCTTCAAGCGCCTTCATACCGGGGCGGAAGTCGTTTGTGTCGTCAGCATTCGTGCCGTCAAATATGCAGGAAATATCATTCTCGGCAGCAACTCTTTTAACCTCGGTGAACAGCGCCTTTTTGCAAAAATAGCATCTGTTTTTAACATTGCTTTTGAATTCATCAACCGCAAGCGGATTGAAGTCAACAACAATCTGCTTTATGCCTTCCTTTTTGCAGAAGGCGATTGCTTCTTCGGTTTCGCTCTTCATAAAGCAGGGTGCCTTTGCGGTTATCGCAACGGCATTGCCGCCGAGAATATCGTGCGCCGTTTTTAACAGAAAGGTTGAATCAACGCCCGAAGAAAATGCAACGGCTACTCTGCCGAGCTCTGCTATTCTTTTTTCAAGCTCTTTTTGTTTGCTTTTTAATTCTTCCATATTATTTGATAGAGTCTTTTATTTCCCTTATGCTTGCATTATTTTCGCTTGCAAGCCTTGCTAAATCCTCGTATTCGGCTTTGGTTCTTGTAACCGAAAAACCGCTTGATTTCTTGATTTTAACATCGCCGTAGGGCGTTGAAACCGTTTCAAATTCACGCTCAAGCGCGAATCTTGAAAAAACGCTTTCACGCACGCCGAGAGTTGTTGTATGCTTGAATAAAAGGTGAAGCAGCGCGTCCTTTTTGCCGTCATCGCAAAGCACATTTATCTGAACACCGGGGCGCGATTTTTTCATTCCTATCGGCAGGGTGTAAACATCCCTTGCGCCGCCTTCAAGCAGCTTTTCTGCCGCGAAAGCAATTTCTTCGCCCGTCATATCGTCTATATTGCAGGTGAGCTCGTAAATTATTTCGCTCTTTTCTTCGCTTTCACCGAGAAAGGCGCGAACGCAGTTAGGTCTTTCAAAATCCTTTTTGCCGAAGCCGTAGCCCGTGCCTTCAAGCTTCATTGCAGGAAGTGACGAAACAGGGCAGGCAAATTTCTTCAGAAGCGCCGCACCCGTCGGGGTGCAGAGCTCGCCCGTTATATCGTCGTTGAAAACGGTTAAGCCCTTAATTATTTTTGACGTTGCAGGCGCAGGCACGGGAAGTATGCCGTGAGCGCATTTAACGCCGCCCTTGCCTGTGTTAATCGGTGAAACGCAGATGTTTTCAGCGCCAATTTCATCAATAAGCAGGCAGAATGCGGTTATATCCGCAACCGCATCAAGCGCGCCAACCTCGTGAAAATGAATCTGCGAAACGGGCTCGCCGTGAACCTCGCTTTCAGCCTCGGCAATAATATCATAAACCGATAAAACATCGCCTTTAACCTTTTCGCTTATATCAAGCTTGTTAACAATGTTTTTTATATCAAGCGGAGTGTTGTGGTGGTGATGGTGGTGAGAGTGATGCTCATGGTGATGCTCGTGGTGATGCTCTTCGCCCTCTTCTTCGCCGTTTATAACAACATGAAGATGCGTTCCCGTAATGCCGTGCTTTGAAACAATTTCTCTTTCAAATTTTATCTCGGGAGCAAATATCTTATTCAGTTTTTCAAAAAAAGAATTGCTGTTCGGAATCAGCTCAAGCAGGGAAGCCGAAAGCATATCGCCTGCAGCGCCCATCGAGCATTCAAAATATAATGTTTTCATAATATTCACCTTGTTAATAAGTGGTTAGTGGGTAGTGGATAGTGAATAGTTAATTACGAATTACGAATTTCGGGACCTGCGGTCGGCTATTATATAGTTCCGTTTCGGCGAACAATCTTATACTGTGCTGTTAAGGCAACACACCTCATCCACCGCAAGCGGTCCCCCTTCCCCTCAAGGGGAAGGTGTGAGGCTTTGAATTACAAATTTGTAGGGCGCGACGCCCTCGACGCGCCGTTGCAATAACGCCGTTGTTACAATAGCGGATGAATGAAACGAACTCTTCTCTTGTTAATAAGTGGTTAGTGAAGTTTCGAGTTCCGAGTGCCGAGCTCCAAGTTGTCGGGTCGCTTCGCTCCGATTATAATAGCCGGCTGCAAGCCCCGAAATTCGTCATTAGTCATTAGTAATTAATGTTTATTTATCATATTAGATATATATCCTGCGCCGAAGCCGTTATCAATATTAACAACCGAAACGCCGCTTGCACAGGAATTAAGCATTGAAAGCAGAGCCGACAGCCCTTCAAACGATGAGCCGTAGCCAACGCTTGTCGGAACTGCGATAACGGGGCAGTCTGCAAGTCCGCCGATAACGCTTGCAAGCGCGCCTTCCATTCCTGCTATTGCAATAATAACCGATGCACTCATAATTTCATCAAGGTGGGAAAGCAGTCTGTGAAGCCCTGCAACGCCGACATCGTAGAGCCTGATTACATCATTACCTAAGAATTCTGCGGTTAAAGCCGCTTCCTCGGCAACGGGAACATCGCTTGTTCCGCCCGTTGCAACAAGAATTTTTCCCTCGCTTTTAACCTCGGGAAAACCGCCGATAATGCCGATTCCCGCCTCGGGATAATATTTTGTTTCAAATTCGCATTTCAGCTCGTTTGCCTTATCCGCGCTCAGCCTTGTTAAAAGAATTCTTTGTTGATTGTTTTTAAGCATTGCTTCAATAATGGCATTAATCTGAGCGGCTGTTTTGCTCTCGCAATAGATAATTTCACCCGTGCCCTGACGGGCGCTTCTGTGAAAATCAATCTTTGCAAAATCTATATCCTCAAACGGCTGCGCCTTGATTTTAAGCAACGCTTCGTCAACCGAAACGCTTCCGTTTTTAACACCTTCAAGCAGAACCTTAATTTCGTTTTCCATAAAAACCACCGAAACATATATAATATGATAAAATTATATAACAGAGTGGTTTTAATGTCAATATTAGACAAATATATAAATTATGATTTATCGCTGAGGCGATAAATCATAATTTAGTGACCAGTGACCAGTGGACAGTGCCCAGTTATATAGTTGCCGTGCGCAGCACCAAATACTGACCACTGACCACCGACCACTGACCACTTAATTGTGATTTGCGAGCCCAAAGGGCTCGACAAATCACAATTTGCAGAGAAATAAAAAAATTCCGACTCTTGCGAGTCGGAAGAATTTTTTTATTTTTCTGCGTATTTGTCGTCGCCATTCCAGCTGTACATAGCGCGGATGCCTTCGCCAACCTGCTCAAGCTGATGCTCAGCCTCAAGAGCTCTCTTAGCCTTGAAGTGTGCCCAACCGTTGTTAGCCTCTGTGATGAACTTTGAAGCAAATGTGCCGTCCTGAATCTCTTCAAGAACCTTCTTCATTTCCTTCTTTGTTTCCTCAGTGATGAGGCGCTTACCTGTTTCGTAGTCGCCGTATTCAGCAGTGTTTGAAATTGAATATCTCATCTTTGAGAAACCGCCGCTGTAGATAAGGTCTACGATGAGCTTCATCTCGTGAATGCACTCAAAGTAAGCATTTCTCGGGTCGTAACCAGCCTCAACAAGTGTTTCGAAACCAGCCTGCATAAGAGCACAAACACCGCCGCAAAGAACAGCCTGCTCACCGAAGAGGTCTGTTTCTGTTTCGCACTTGAAGGTTGTTTCAAGAATTGCTGCACGAGCGCCGCCGATGCCTGCGCCGTATGCAAGAGCTGTGTCAAGGCAGTGACCGCTTGCATCCTGATATACAGCAACAAGGCAGGGAGTTCCTTTGCCTTCCTTGTATTCAGAACGAACTGTGTGACCGGGAGCCTTGGGAGCAATCATAAATACGTCAACATTTGCAGGAGGAACAATCTGCTTGAAGTGAATGTTGAAGCCGTGTGCAAAAGCAAGAGCCTTGCCCTCTGTGAGGTTGGGTTCAACATCGTTCTTATAGATAGCTGCCTGCTTCTCGTCGGGAGTGAGTATCATGATAACGTCTGCAGCCTTAACTGCTTCTGCTGTTGTCATAACCTTAAGTCCAAGGCTTTCAACATGTGCCCATGACTTTGAGCCTTCATAAAGACCAACGATAACGTTAACTCCGCTTTCGTGAAGGTTGAGAGCGTGAGCGTGACCCTGTGAACCAAAGCCGATGATAGCAACTGTTTTGCCGTCAAGAACGCTTAAGTTACAATCTGATTCATAGAAAATTTTAGCATCTGCCATAATTAATTCTCCTTGTTTAAGTTTCGAATTCCGAGTGCCGAGCTCCAAGCTTTCAGGTCGCTTTGCTCCGATTGAAATAGCCGGCTGCAAGCCCCAAAATTCGTAATTCGTCATTCGTAATTCGTTATTTTTTTATTTGAACGTGTAATATTATAATTCTCTTAACATTATATTGCAAGTGTTATTTGCAACAAAATGTAAAAAAATTGATTGGGAAATTGATTAGAAATAACTAAAATTTGTGTAATTTGCGGTATTTAATCTTCATTTAATATAAGAATTCTATTTTTGTATTGTAAATTGTGAACAAATGGTATAAAATTACACTATGGCAAAGTAATTTAAAAACAGCCCAAAGCGCCGATTTGGCTTAAACGGCTGAAAAAAAGGTTTTGTTATGGATAAAATAAAAAAGCTGAAATTTTATATCGATTCACTTTGCGTGTATAATGTTAAAGAGGATGAGGTTGTTTCAAAGCTGCGCTGCCTGCTTGAAAATGCCGGAAATGAAGAGGTTTTCAAGTGCTGTGCAGAGTTCATCAATGCTTTGACTAAAAACGGCGATTCGCTTAAGCATTATATCAGCGAGCTCATAGTTTTTAACGATAACGCTTTCACGAGAGCCGCAGCGTCAAATAAAAACGGCGGCGTTTCGGAGGTTTTAATCAGATGCGCCGAAAGCGACCTTGAAAAGCTTGAAGCCGTAAGCGAAATCAGAAAGAGCGATTTTCTGACCGATTCAAACCGCGAAATCCTGAGTTCACTTCCCGACTGGGAAACGGGCAAGGCGATTTATCCGCTTGAATCAAGCTGGAAAAACAGCGTTGACGCGCTTATTTCCTATCACGAGGAAAACGGCTGGGGCGTTTTTGCAAAATACTCGGCTTTCTCGTGGAAAAACGGCGATTTTTCACCGATTGCCTCGGTTGATAAAATCAGGCTTACCGATTTGAAGAATTACGACAGGCAGAGGGAGCAGGTTGTTGAAAACACGCTGGCGTTTCTTGCAGGCTTCCCTGCAAACAATGTTCTTCTTTACGGCGACAGGGGAACGGGCAAAAGCTCAACCGTTCACGCCATACTGAATGAATATAAGAGCAGGGGACTGAGAATTGTTGAAATATCAAAGGGCGACATCAGCGATTTAACTCTGATAAGGGATAAGCTTTTTGATAACCCGATGAAGTTTATCATATTCATTGATGATTTAAGCTTCGACAAAAAAGAGGATTCTTTTTCAGAGCTTAAAGCGGCGCTTGAGGGAACTCTTTCAAAAAGAGAGGAAAACGCGGTTATCTATGCAACCTCAAACAGGCGCCACCTTGTTAAAGAAAATTTCACAGACAGGGAAAACGATGTTCATATGAGCGACACAATTCAGGAGGAACTTTCGCTTTCAGACAGATTCGGGCTTGCGATAAACTTTATGAATCCCGATAAAAACGACTATCTTGATATTGTTTTAAAAATCGCGCAGGACAGGAGCTTTTCCTTTGATGAAGAGGATTTGCTAAGCGGCGCGGAGCAATGGGCAAGGCGCAGGGGCGGACGCTCGCCGCGCTGTGCAAAGCAGTATATCGACTATCTTGAATCAAGCAAAAAAATGGTAAAAGATTAGTTAAAGAAAAATAATTGTCTATTAATCACCCGTTCAAAAACAGGTGATAGAATACATCAAAAATCAGGGCGCAAGCCTTTTGATAATAGCAAAAAGAAAGGATGAAAAACCAATGGCAGATAAAATACTTGTTGTAGACGACGACCTCAACATATGTGAATTGCTGAAATTATATCTTGAAAACGAAGGCTATACAGTTTTTATAGCTAACGACGGTCAGGAGGCTGTTAACACCTTCCTCGGCAAAACCCCCGATTTGGTTTTGCTTGATATTATGCTTCCTAAAATGGACGGCTGGCAGGTTTGCAGAGAAATCAGAAAAACCTCTTCAACACCCATTATTATGCTCACTGCAAAGGGCGAAACCTTTGATAAGGTTCTCGGTCTTGAGCTCGGCGCAGACGACTATGTTGTTAAGCCCTTTGATGCAAAAGAGGTTATGGCAAGAATTAAAGCCGTTTTAAGAAGAACGAAGGACGACAGCGACAGCAAGGAAACCGAAAAGAAGGTTGTTATTTACGATAATCTTGAAATAAATATCACAAACTATGAAATGAAGGTTAAGGGTGTTGCAGTTGACACACCTCCCAAAGAGCTTGAGCTCATCTATCATTTCGCATCAAATCCGAACAGAGTTTATACCCGTGACCAGCTTCTTGACGAGGTTTGGGGCTTTGATTACTACGGCGATTCAAGAACGGTTGACGTTCATGTTAAGCGCCTTCGTGAAAAGCTTGAGGGCGTTTCGGATAAGTGGGCGCTCAAAACCGTTTGGGGCGTTGGATATAAGTTTGAAACAAAAGACTAATTGAGGAATAACAGTGTAAAATGGCTATTTCCGGATTGAAAAGAAAGAGGAAAAGAAGCAACATTTTTGTCAGTTATTTCATAATGTTTGCTTCTATTTTTCTTATAACCTTTGCCGTGCTCGGAACAGCGCTTCTGATTTTCGTTAACAAGTATTCGGTTGACGAAAAAACAAAGCTGCTCAAAGAAAACACGCAGTCCATTGCAAACAGCGTTTCCTCAACCCTGATTGTTAATAATATGAATGCAAGCTATTCATATGAAAAAGAGGTTATATGCGAATCGCTTCTGGTTGTTTCAAACTGCATTGAATCCGATGTTTTTGTTTGCGATAACGAGGGCAAAATAATTCTCTGCAAAGAGCAGGTCGGAATTTCGCCCTACTACGATGCATCAATGGTTTGCACCGAGCATTCAAGCTTTAAGGTTGATGATAACCTTATTCAGCGCGTTTATGAGGACGGCGAGGCAATGGCGGTTATCAACATAGACGATAAAGAGCACTATGTTGTTGGCACCGCGATATACGCCCCGACCTATGCTCACGGAACAAGCGATATTATCGGCTCTGTTTTTGCAACGGTTGAATCGGGCACAAGCGAAATCGTAAGCACTGTTTTAAAAATCTTTGTAAGCGTTGCGGTTGTCTGCCTGCTTGCAGGATTTATAATGATTTGGATTTTAACAAAGCGAATGGTAACGCCGCTTCAGCAGATGAGCGCTGCGGCAAAGCAGTTTGCAGTCGGCGATTTTTCCTACAGAGTTAAAATCAACAGCAACGATGAGCTTGCGGATTTGGGCTACGCCTTCAACGAGATGGCGGATGCGCTCGATAAGCTTGAAAATTCAAGGCGTTCCTTCGTTGCGAATGTTTCGCACGAGCTTAAAACACCGATGACATCAATAGCTGGCTTCATCGACGGAATGCTTGACGGCACTATTCCGAAGGATAAGCAGGATTATTATCTTAAAATCGTAAGCGATGAGGTTAGGCGCCTTTCGCGTCTGGTTGTTGCAATGCTCAATATGAGCAAGATGGAATCGGGCGATTTTGAGATGAAACCGAAAAATTATAACATCACAGACCAGATAATTCATATTCTTTTAACCTTCGAGCAGAAAATAGAAAAAAAGAATATTGAAATAAGAGGGCTTGATGATGCAAAACCGCACCGTGTTAATGCTGATACGGATATGATTTATCAGGTTATATACAATATATTTGATAATGCGGTTAAATTCACAAATGAAAACGGATATATTGATATTTCTCTGCTGGATAGCGGCGATTTTGTTCAGGTAACAATTAAAAACAGCGGAGAGGGAATTGATGAATCCGAGCTTTCAAGAGTATTTGAAAGATTTTACAAGGTTGATAAATCCAGAAGTCTCGACGCAAAAGGCGCAGGCTTAGGGCTTTATATAGTAAAAATGATAGTTGAAATGCACGGCGGAAGAATTTATGCTAAATCGGATAATCCGAACGAAGCTGAATTTGTTTTCACACTTCCTAAAGCAAAATAGTTACAAGCCGTGACAGACTAACAGACTATAAGGAGAACATAATATGGACGATTTTAATAACAATATTAACGGCAACAATGAACAGAATAACAACACACCTGTTGGCGGTTTTTATGTTCCGCCGACACAGCCGGGCGAGCCGCAGAGATTTGCCCCTTCGGGCAATCAGACTCCGCCTCCTCAGCCAACACCTGTTCAGGCACAGCCTCAGCAGCAACAGAGACCGCCTTTTCAGCCGCCTCAGCCGCCGCAGAGACCGCCGGTTCAGCCGCCGCAGCCACAGGTTTTTGTTGAGCCCCAGATAACTTCGCCTCAGAAATCTGAGAAACCGCCGAAAAAGAACAATGCTTTAGCATGGATAATAGGTCTTGTTATCGTGTGTGCCATTGTTGGTGTTTTAGGCGTAATGATTGCATCAAGCGGAAATCTTGATAAGGATGATTCAAACAGCAGCAGCTCAAGTCAGTCGCAGAGCAGTTCTGATGATGAGGACGATAATAGCAGCAACTCATCAAACGGCGATGCGGTAGCCGAGATTGTTGGCAGCGAAGAGGCTGAAAAAGAGGACAGTAACGGCAATTTAACAGTAGCAGGCGTTGTTGAAAAAACAAAGAGCTCCTGCGTGGGAATAACCGTTTACACACAGCAGAATTCATACAGCTATTTCTATAACTACGGCTCAGCTTCGGGCTCCGATGAAAAGGTTGCTTCGGGCGAGGGCTCGGGCGTTATAATGAGCGAATCAAACGGCAAAACCTACATTATGACCTGCGCTCACGTTATTTCTGACGGCGATGCATTCACCGTAACCCTTGATAATGACGATGAATACGAAGCAGAGATGGTTGGCTTCGACAGCCAGACCGATATCGGCGTACTTGTTATCAATGCAAGCGGACTCAATGTTGCAGAATTCGGCGACAGCGAGGATATTGAAGTGGGCGAGGAATGCATTGCAATCGGCTGCCCCGGCGGACTTACCTTCAAAAACAGCGTAACAAAGGGCATTGTTTCGGCTCTTGATGTTCCTGTTTCATCGCAAATCGGCTACAGCACCGAATGTATTCAGGTAGACGCTGCAATCAACCCCGGTAACTCGGGCGGTGCGCTTTTCAATATGCAGGGTCAGGTTATCGGAATAAATTCTTCAAAAATCGCTTCAACCGATTATGAGGGAATGGGCTTTGCAGTTCCGAGCAAAACAGCTGTAAGCACTGCAAACTCACTGATTAAAAACGGCTATGTTGCAGGAAGAGCTAAGATAGGCATTGAGTATAACACTCTTGCAAACTACAACAGCGCTTCGGCAATTCTTGATGCACTTGCAGATAAGGGCTTTAAGAATGCAGAGGGAACAATGGTTATTCAGACCATCGAGAGCGAATCCGACCTCGCATCCAAGAATGTTAAACAGTATGATATGATTGTTGCAGTTGACGGAAAAACCTTAACATCAACCGATGTTATGACCTCGGCTCTTTCAAAGAAAGACCCGGGCGACACCGTTACACTTTCTATTGCGAGAATTGAAAACAATTCACTTAAGATATTTGAAGTTAAATGCAAGCTTATTGAAAGCAAAGAATAAAACAAAGACGCGGTTGGTTATTCCAACCGCGTTTTTAATTACGAATTAGGAATTACGAATTACGAATTTCGGGTCGCTTCGCTCCAATTATATTTTCGGTGAATGAATAGACTTCTCATTTTATTCAGCCTTTTTATTTAATATGCTTATTTACATATTTTTTTATTGAAATTACTGCTCTTATTTGTTATAATACTAAACGGTATATTGGGAAATGTACTAATAACGTTATTTTTTACATTTTTTCACAGGAGGAAAAATCCAATGGCTAGAACAAAGAAAACCATGGATGGTAACAGTGCTGCGGCTCACGTGAGCTATGCGTTTACCGAAGTTGCTGCTATCTATCCTATTACTCCTTCGTCACCCATGGCTGAAGAAACAGACGCTATGGCAGCTAAGGGAGTAAAGAACCTTTTCGGACAAACCGTTAAGGTTGCAGAGCTTGAATCTGAAGCAGGTGCAGCAGGTGCTGTTCACGGTTCACTTTCAGCTGGTGCATTAACCACAACATACACCGCTTCACAGGGTCTTTTACTTATGATTCCCAATATGTATAAGATTGCCGGTGAGCTTATTCCCAGTGTTATCCATGTTTCCGCTCGTTGCGTTTCAACTCATGCGCTTAACATCTTCGGCGACCATTCAGACGTTATGGCTTGCCGTCAGACAGGTTATGCAATGATGTGTTCTGCAAACGTTCAGGAGGTTATGGACCTCGGTGCTGTTTCACACCTTGCAACTCTTAAGAGCAGAGTTCCCTTCCTTCATTTCTTCGACGGTTTCCGTACTTCTCACGAAGTTCAGAAGATTGAAACATGGGATTATGAAGACCTCAGAGAGTTAATCGATATGCAGGATGTTGCTGATTTCAGAAAGAGAGCACTCAATCCCGAGCGCCCCGTTCTTCGCGGTTCTGCTGAAAACTCAGACATCTTCTTCCAGCACAGAGAAGCTTGTAACAGATATTATAACGATGCTGTTGCAGCAACCGAAATGTATCTCGGCAAAGTAAACGAGAAACTCGGAACAAACTATCAGCTCTTCAACTACTACGGAGTTGCTGATGCAGACAGAGTTATCATCGCTATGGGTTCTGTTTGCGACACAATTAAAGAAACTGTTGACTTCCTCAATGCAAGAGGCGAAAAGGTTGGTATGGTTTGCGTTCATCTTTACAGACCGTTCTCAGCTTCTCACCTTGTTAACGCAATTCCCGAAACAGTTAAGAGCATTTCTGTTATCGACAGAACTAAAGAGCCCGGTTCACTCGGCGAGCCGCTTTACCTTGATGTTGTTGCAGCTCTCAGAGGAACAAAGTTCGACCAGGTTCCCGTTTTCGGCGGACGTTACGGTCTTGGTTCAAAGGATACTCTTCCTGCTCATGTTATCGCAGTTTATGCTAATATGAATGCTCCCGAGCCGAAGAAGGAATTCGTTCTTTCAATCGAGGATGACGTTACAAATCTTTCACTTCCGATTACCGAAACTCCCGACACAACACCTGCAGGAACAACCTCCTGTAAGTTCTGGGGTCTTGGCTCGGACGGTACAGTTGGTGCTAACAAAGACTCAATCAAGATTATCGGTGACCACACTGATATGTACGCTCAGGGTTATTTCTTCTATGACTCAAAGAAATCGGGCGGTATCACTGTTTCTCACCTTCGTTTCGGTTCATCACCGATTACATCAACCTACCTTATCAATAAGGCAAACTTTGTAGCTTGCCACAATCCTTCATACGTTAATAAGTATGATATGGTTCAGGACCTTCTTCCCGGCGGAACCTTCCTTCTTAACTGCATCTGGAGCCCCGAAGAGCTCGATGCAAACCTTCCTGCTAAGATGAAGAGATACATTGCTGAAAACGATATCAATCTTTATACTATCAACGGTATCAAGATTGCTGAAGAGGTTGGTCTTCCCGGCCGTGCTTCAACAATTCTTCAGTCTGCATTCTTCACCATCAGCGGAATTCTTCCCGTTGACGAAGCAATCGGCTATATGAAGGAAAAGGTTGTTGCAAAGTTCTCTAAGAAGGGCGAGGCAATCGTTAACTCTAACTGCAACGGTATCGACAGAGGTTCTAAGGAAGTTGTTAAAATCGACGTTCCTGCTTCATGGAAGGATGCTGTTGACGATGCTGCTGAGCTTGAAATTAATACAGACAGAGAAGAGATGAAGAAGTTCGTTAAGAACATTCTTGATCCCGTTGGCAGACTTCACGGTGACGACCTTCCCGTTTCTGCATTCCTTGACAGCGCTGACGGCGTTTATCCTCAGGGTTCTGCTGCATTCGAGAAGAGAGGCGTTGCAATCAATGTTCCCGAATGGGAAGCAGAGAAGTGCGCTCAGTGTAACAGATGTTCAATGGTTTGTCCTCACGCTGTTATCCGTCCCGTTGCTCTTGACGAGGCAGAGGCTGCTGCAGCTCCCGAAGGAACAAAGATGGTAGACCTTAAGGTTCCGAAGAACACAGGTTTCAAATATTCACTTATTATTTCAGCACTTGACTGCACAGGCTGCGGCTCTTGCGCGCATGTTTGCCCCACTAAGTCGCTCACAATGAAGCCCATCGCTTCACAGCTTGACTCACAGAAGGCATTCGATGCACTTGTTGACACACCTGTTAAGGCAAATGTTGCTATGAACACTCTTATCGGCGTTCAGTACAAGAAGCCCTATCTTGAGTTCTCAGGCGCATGCGCAGGCTGCGGCGAAACTCCTTATGCTAAGCTTGTTACTCAGCTCTACGGCGACAAGATGTATATTGCAAACGCAACAGGTTGTTCATCAATCTGGGGTGGTTCTGCTCCTTCAACTCCTTACACTGTAGATAAGAACGGTCACGGTCCTGCTTGGTCTAACTCACTCTTCGAGGATAACGCTGAGTTCGGTTACGGTATGTATCTTGCTCAGAAGCAGATTCGTGAAAGACTTGCTGCAGACGCTGCAACACTTTCAGAAGCAGGCATTGCAGAGGCAGACGCTTGGCTTGCAACTTATGAAGACGGCGCTAAGAACGAAGCAGATGCTAAGGCTCTTATCGCAGCTATCGAAAATGCAAATCTTGAAGGCGACGCTAAGGCTGCTGCTGAGGACTTCCTCAAGGATGCAGACTACGCTGCTAAGAAGTATCAGTTCATCTTCGGCGGTGACG
>SVQE01000022.1 GCA_015065505.1 Oscillospiraceae bacterium | reverse complement strand
TTCTTATAAAAAAGAAGTATATCCCGATGCACCCGAGGAATTAAAGCCGTTTTTGCTTGCGAAAAACTATCAGTTTTACTATAATGGCTTTGATATGCAGCGCATCAACTCACCCGAGCTTATTAACGAAATGAAGCTTGCATTTGATATTGCAAGACCAATGTATGATTTTATGCTTGAAGCACATAAACGAATGATGGAAGAAGGATTAATAAAACCGGAGGAGTAATTATGTTAAATCTTGTTTACGGCAGAGCAGGAAGCGGAAAAACAGAATTTGTTTTTTCAAATATCAAAAAGCTTACCGAAAACAAAAATTCAAATATTGTTCTAATAACCCCCGAGCAGTTTTCCTTCATTTCGGAAAAAAGACTTTTAAAGGAACTCGGAGAGGGCAGAATCGGCTGCGTTGAAAATCTTTCTTTTTCAAGGCTTTCAAACGAAATTTCAAGATTATACGGCGGCGACAGATTGCCCGTATTAACCAAGGGCGCAAGGGCGGTTATGATGAAAAAGGCTATCCAAACAGTTCAGGACAGCCTTGTTTTGTTTAACAAAAACACCGAGAATAATTCATTCATAAACAGTGTTATAAAGATTTATGATGAAATGAAATCCTGCAGAGTTTTTGTTGAGGATATTATCAAAGCGAGCGACAGCGTTGATAAGGAGATGCTCTCTCTTAAGCTTAAGGATATTGCGCTTATTATTGAGGCGTACGACGCGCTTATTGAGGGCGTTTATTTTGATAGTGAAAACGAATTAACAAGGCTTTATCACAAGCTTGTAAATCTTGATTATTTCCTCGGAAAAACCGTGTTTATAGACGGCTTTTCAGGCTTTGTTGCACAGGAATACAAGATTATTGAGGTAATTCTTCAGCAGGCTGATAAGGTTTATATAACCTTCTGCACCGATAACCCCGAGTCTTCGGATGAAAACGGAATGTTTTCATATGTTAATCAGAATATTGGCATTCTTAAGGGCGTTGCAGAGAAAATAGGTTGCGAAATCGAAAGCGAAACGATTCTTTCGGGCAATAAAAGAGCATTGAATGAAGAACTGAGATTGGTTGAAGAATACGCTTTTTCAAATATTGTTGAAGAAGTTCAGAGTATTCCCGAAAATATAAATCTGTTTTGTGCAAAGAATATCAGCAACGAATGCGACAGAGTTTCGTGCGAAATTTCAAAGCTTTTAAGAAACGGCTGTCGCGCAAAGGATATAACGGTTATCTGCCGTGACCTTGATAAATATCAGAAAGAGCTGCAGTTTTCTTTCAGTAAATACGATATTCCGTTTTTTAATGACGAAAGGCAGAAGATTTCCTCTCAGCCTTTGATTATGCTTGTTAATTTTTTAATCAGAAGTGTTGTTTATTCGCTGAGAAGTGAGGATGTTTTTTCACTTTTGAAAACAGGGCTTACAGAAATTGATGATAACGAAATCAACTCGCTTGAAAACTATGCTTTTGTCTGGAACATAACGGGCTCTAAGTGGAAAAATGAGTTCACCGAAAGTCCGCGAGGTTTCACCGAAGAATTAAGCGAAAAGGATAAAAATCAGCTCATAAAGCTTAACGAAAACAGAAAATATATAATCGATATAATCAGCAGGTTCAAAAGAAAATGCGCTTCGGCAAACGCTCAGGATATTTCAAAAGCTCTATATTACGCTCTGATTGATTTAAGTGCTGATAAAAAGCTTAAGGAGCTTGCAATTACACTCGATAAAAACGGCAAATCTTTTTTATCCGAACAGCTTGAGCGCGTTTGGGATTTGCTTATGGAAATCCTCGATAAGCTTGCTCAGACAGGCGGTAGCGAGGTTATAACTCTCAGAGAATACTATAAGCTTTTTGCCCTTATGATAAGTAATGAGGATTTAAGCAGCCTTCCCGAAGGACTTGATAATGTTCAGCTCGGAAGCGCAAACAGAATAAGGTGCGACAATCCGAAGGTTATATTCATTGTTGGCGCAAATGAGGGCGAATTCCCACAGAGCGTTATTTCCTCGGGCTTGCTCTCTGAAAGCGATAGAGCAATGCTGATAAATAACGATTTCAAGCTTTATTCCTATGGCAAAGCGCTCAACGCGCAGGAAATGTATTTTGCATATATGGCGCTGTCATCAGCAAGGGAAAAACTCTATGTTTCATATATTTCCGGTGCACAGAATAACAGCGAATCTTCAATTATCCGAGGAATAAGAAATATATTTGTTAACATCAAAACTCAGTCCTCGGACGATGATTATAATTTAGACAGCATTCAGAGCGACGAAAATGCGTTTGAGCTTCTTGCCTCGCATTTCAATGATAATAATGAGTTTATTTCATCGCTGAAAGAATATTTCTCATTAAAAAACAACTATAAATCAAGGCTTGAAGCTGTTTCAAGGCTTATTGATAACAACGAAATAACATTAAACGATAAAAAGCTTGCCGTTGATATTTTCGGCAAGGATATGTATCTTTCCGCTTCAAGAATTGAGGATTACTATAACTGCGCTTTCAGATATTTCTGCAAGTTCGGTTTAAATGCGCGTCCCATTATGAAGGCTGAAATGGACCCGATGCAAACGGGAACGGTTATTCACTATGTTCTTGAAACAATTATAAAAGAAACGGGCTGTAAAACTCTTTCACAGCTTTCAAAGGAAGAAATAGTTATTCTTGTTAACAACGCTCTTTCCGATTATCTTAAAAACAAAATGGGTAATTCCGAAGAGTTTACCTCGCGTTTTAAATATCAGTTTATGCGCCTATCTAAAATGATTGTTTTCGTTGTTTTAAGGCTCAGCGAGGAATTTTCACAATCCGATTTTGATGCAAAAGCGTTTGAGCTCAGAATAGGCGATACGCAAAAGGGCGACGAGGTTGATTCAAAGGTTGTTAACCTTGATGACGGCGGCAGCGTAAGAATAAAAGGCGCTGTTGACAGAGTTGACACCTTTGAGAAAAACGGCAGAAAATACATCAGAGTAGTTGATTATAAAACGGGAACAAAGGAATTCTTAATGTCCGATATAATCAACGGTCTTAACCTGCAGATGTTTATTTATCTGTTCACTCTTGCCCAGAGCGAAAGCGAATATAAGGGCATTTCAAGCGGCGTTTTGTATATGCATTCTTCAAGAAGGGTTATAAGCCTTGACAGAAATGACTATAATGAGCTTGAAAAGGCGCAGAATAAAGATTTCTTAATGCGCGGTGTTGTTCTCAATGATGAAGAAAACGAAATCGCAAAGCATATGGAGCATAACCTTGAAGGCAGATTCATTCCCGTTAAGTATTCCGAATCAAAGGGCTTCAGCGGAAATATAATAACTGCAGCTCAGCTCGGCGCAGTTTCAAAGAAGGTTGACAGCCTTATTTCCTCAATGGGCATAAACCTTCACAGCGGCTTGATTTCACAGAATCCGGCAAACGGAAAAAATCATGATAAAACCTGCGAATTCTGCGATTACAGCGATATCTGCAAAAACAGAAAAGAAGTGTTTGAAAGAACGCTTAAGGATTTAAGCAATCCCGACGCGATTGAAGAAATAGTAAAGGAGACCGAAAATGCCTGATTGGACCCCACAGCAGGAAAATGCAATAAATGCAAGAAACAGCAATATTCTTGTATCTGCTGCGGCAGGCTCGGGAAAAACTGCTGTTCTTGTTCAGCGTGTTATAAATTTAATATGTGATGAATCAATAGATGCAGGTATTGATAAGCTGTTGATAGTAACATTCACGAATGCTGCGGCTGCTGAAATGAAAAACAGAATTTCATCAGCGCTGCACGATATAATTAAAAAACAGCCCGATAATATCAATGCCTTAAATCAGCTTGCGCTGATTCCGAGTGCAAAAATCTGCACAATAGATTCCTTTTGCATAAATCTTGTCCGCGAAAACTTCTTTAAGCTTAATATTTCGCAGGATTTCACAATTCTTGATAATTCCCAGCAGCTAATCATTGAGGATAACGCTATTGAGGAAATTATTGAAGAGCATTATAAAACCGAAAATGAGGATTTCCGCGGTCTTGTTGAGCTTTTGTCGGCATCTAAAAACGATAACGATTTAATAAAGGCTGTTAAAACGGTTGCTCAGTATATTTCAGCTCAGGCATTTCCGTTTGATTGGCTTGAAAGCGTTTGCGAATTATATAACCCCGATGTTTCCATTGATGAAAGCGAAATAAAGAAATATGTGTTCTCTGAAATTGAATACATAGTTTCATATTTTAAATCCGTTATTGATGACTGCTTGATTTCAATGGATGAAACGGACGAGATGTATGAAAAGTACTGCGAGCTTCTTGAAAGCGACTTGCAAAATTTCATAGCCATTGAAAAATGCCTTAACGCCACCTGGGATGAAATGAAAAAAGCCATTGAAAGCATTTCGTTTATAACCATGCCAAGAAGCAAAAAGGGCTACAGCGGTCTTGCAAAGCAAACTGTAACGGACAGAAGAGCGCAGTATAAGGATGCAGTTAAGGATATTGCAAAGCTTGTTTTGGCGTCCTCGGAGGAATTTAAAAAGGATAACGAATATCTTTATCCGAAGCTTAAATATCTCTGCTCGCTTGTTAATGAATACTGCAATAAAACGCTTAAAGTCAAAAAGGAAATGAATGCATTTTCATTTTCTGATATAGAGCATTTTGCAATTAATCTTCTGTTTTATAAGGAAAACGGTGAAATAGTAAGAACCGACCTTGCAAGGGAATATGAAAGCAATTTCTATGAAATTCTTGTTGATGAGTATCAGGATACAAACTCTGCTCAGGATATGCTCTTTGAAATGCTTTCAAACGGCAAAAACAGATTTACCGTCGGCGATGTTAAGCAGAGCATATACCGTTTCAGACTCGCAATGCCGAATATCTTTAATTCCAAAAAGGATTCATTTTTAAGCTATTCACCCGACTCGGATAGTATTAATCAAAAGATAATTCTCGACAGAAATTTCCGTTCAAGGGACGGCATTTGTCAGTTCACAAATTTTGTTTTCTCCAACTTAATGAGCAAAAAAATCGGTGAGCTTGATTACGGTGAAGAGGATTATCTTTACTGCGGTGCTAAATATCGCAAAAGCGAAATCCCGAGCGCTCAGCTTAATATTGTTGAGGTGCCCGAGGGTGAGGATGACACCGAGTATGAAGCAAGGCAGATTGCAAATCTGATTCTTTCAAAAATCAGAGCAAAAGAGCAGATTAAAATAGGTGATGAGGAATACAGAAATATAAAGTATTCAGATTTTGCCGTGCTGCTTCGCTACACCAAAAACAGAATTGATACATACACAAAGGTTTTCAGTGAGTATTCAATTCCCGTTGCTGCAAACAACAAAACAAATCTTTTTGAAAACAATGAAATATCAATTTTAGTTTCTTTGTTAAGGGTAATTGATAATCCCTCAAGGGATATTCCGCTTCTTGCAACGCTTATGTCCGTTTTCTACGGATACAGCGCAGACGATATCGCAAGCGTAAGAGCCAATAACAAAAACGAAAATCTTTATTCTTCAATCTGCAGGGATAAAGAAACCTTTAAAAAGATTATTGAGGATATTGATTTATACAGAAAATATGCTTCATCAATGAGCATTGAAAGCTTTTTAAGGCAGCTGCTCAGTGAAACATCATATATTTCCGTTATCAGTGCAATGGGCAACGCCGAACAGCGCAAGCTCAATGTTCTTAAGTTCCTTGAACTAGCCCATAATTTTGATAACGGAGAAAATGTGGGCATAACAGCATTTATGAGGTATATTGATTCAATAATATCCTCGGGAATAAGTGTTGAGGGCGCATCGGTTGTAAACAGTGAAGAAAACTGCGTTTCAATTATGAGCGTGCATCAATCAAAGGGTCTTGAATTTCCGGTATGTATTCTCGCATCATCAACGCATAAATATAATCAGAATGATTTAAGCGATTTGGTGCTGATGAACTTTGAAAAGGGAATAGGTCTTAAGGTTAACGATGAAAACCTGCTGATAAGATATAATTCGCTTCAGTATGACTGCATAAAGAATTTAAACAGCTGTGCTTCAATGAGCGAAAACCTCAGGCTTTTATATGTTGCAATTACAAGAGCAAAAGAGCAGTTCATAAGCTTTGTTTCAATGAAGAATGCTTCGGCGCATATTAACAATCTTTCAAAGAAAATAATCGGCGGTTATATTTCGCCGATAACGGTTAAACGCATAACCAATGATGCTGATTTGATTTTGTTAACTGCGCTGATTCATAAGGACGGCGGAAGCCTGAGAAAGCTTTGCGACGGCATTATAAGCTGCGACTATGACTGGGATTTTGATTATAAAATTGATTTTCTTAATGATGAATCCGAGGCGGTTATAACCGAGGAGGAAACAGTTCCGTCAAATAAAACGCTTGTAAGCGAGATTGCTCAAAAGCTTTCGTTCAGATATAACAGGAGTCAGCTTGCCTCGTTCAGCTCGAAAAGATTTGCCTCTGCGCTTGATGAAAGAGACCGCGAGTTTAAATATTTTGCAAAGTCAAAGCCTGCGTTTCTTTCCAAAAATGATTTAACCCCTGCACAAAGGGGAACTGCAATGCACGCATTTATGCAGTATTGCGATTATGAAAGTGCAAAGAATAATCTTGAAGAAGAAATCAGCCGTCTGCAAAATGATGCCTATATCAGCGACATTCAGGCTGATGCTTTAAACAGAGAAAAGCTTAATAACTTCTTTAACAGCTCTTTTGCACAGAGAATGTTTTCAAGCGACAGAATTTACCGCGAAATAAAGGTTGAATCCTTTGTTAAAGCATCCGAGATTGAGAACACCGAGTTTGATGATGAAATTCTTGTTCAGGGTATTGCGGACTGCGTATTTGAAGAAAACGGCGAGCTCGTGCTTGTTGACTACAAAACGGATTATGTCAAGGACGAAAACGAGCTTCTTGATTTATATAAAAATCAGATTGCGTTTTATAAGCAGGCTGTTTCAAAAGCTCTTAATATGCCCGTTAAAGAGGCAATGCTCTATTCATTTTGCCTTGATAAACCCTGTATATATAAGTTATAACAAATAAATTTAAAAAAACACTTGCATTTTCAAATACTGTTTGTTATAATTATCTGCGCTGATAATATAAGTGAGGTGAAACTAATGAGAGAAGGAATTCATCCAAATTACGAAACATGTACTGTTAGGTGCGCTTGCGGTGCAACATATGAAACAAAGAGCACTAAGGGCGATATGAGAGTTGATATCTGTTCAAAATGCCATCCTTTCTACACAGGAAAGCAGAAGCTTGTTGATACAGGCGGTCGTGTAGACAGATTCAACAAGAGAATCGCAAAGAAAGCGTAATATAATTGCAGTAAAATAGGCAGCAGAAGGAGCCCGATTATTCTAAGGGATAATAAGCCTCAATTCTTGTCTTTTAGCACAATAACTGCGTTAAAATAATTGGGGAGGCACAAAGCCTTCCCATTTATTTATGCCTTGTTCTTGCACTAAAATCCTAAGAATGAGGTGCGCAGCAGTTAAAATCCTTTAGATTTTGTTCAGATTGGTGATTACATAATTGACTGCATACTTTCGTATTCAGGAAATTATTAATCGCCAAGATGGGCGAAAGATAACGATTTTAACCTTATTCTCCCTTAAAATAAGCGGGCTAATGTTGCCTTTGTTTTTCGTTTTTCGTTTTTGTTTTTCGTTGAGGAAGTATGAAGGAATATAAAACTGTTGAAAATGAAGCCTCTGATTTTTTTATTGAAAAGAAATCAAGATTCATCGGTTATGTTTGCCCTGTTAAAACGCAGGAGGAAGCTGCCGGGTTTATTTCAAAAATTAAATCAAAGCACTGGGATGCAACCCATAATGTTTCCGCATTTGTTTTAAGGGAAAACAATATCCAGCGCTGCAGCGACGATGGCGAGCCGAGCGGAACTGCAGGCGTTCCCGTTCTTGATGCAATTCTTAAAGCAGGAATTGTTGATGTCTGCGTTGTTGCAACAAGATATTTCGGCGGAACTCTTCTGGGTGCAGGCGGTCTTGTTCGCGCGTATTCGCACACTTCAAAGATTGCCCTTGAAGCAGGGGGCATTATAACAATGGCTGAATGTGCGGTGCTTGAAACAAATGTTGATTATAACTTCTATGAAAGAATGAACATTCTTTTGTCCGAGTTTAATGCAGTTATCCGCAACACCGAATTTGCAGACAGCGTAAAAATTACATTCTCAGTTAAAGAGGCATATAAAGAAGCGCTTGAGGATAAGCTTAAAGACATAAGCAACGGTAAATACGAAGTAACATTCATTAAATCAGAATTTGCAAAAGCATAAAAGGCAGGTTGAACCTGCCTTTTAGTTATTTGTGAAAGCCCATACCGTTTGATGAACCGTAGATATAGTCACTGAGTGTAACCGTCTGGTACTGTTCACCTATAGAAACCGTGTATGTTTCACCCTTATTAAGCTCTGAGGAGCTGAAAAGTATGCTGTTTATTGTTTTTGTTGAATCAAAAGTATAGATAACATTTGATTCCGAGTCGGTTATTGTTATTGTTTCTTCCGTGTATGATGCGTTGAAGTTTACAAGTATTGAGCCCTGCGATGCATCTGAGAAATTCATTGCCATACCGCTGCTTCCGATTGCAAGCACTGCTCCGCCGCTAATCTCTGCGTCCCCGTTGTAGTCAAGTGCTCCGTTGCCGCCGTTTTGCGGTCCTTCAACAACAATGCTTCCTCCGCTTATGCTTATATCGCCGTTTGAATCTATTCCGTCACCTTCACAGTTTATATAGACGCTTCCGCCTGAAATATCTATTATTACGCCTTCCTGGGAAGCAAATTCATCCTTGAAGCTGCCGCCGGATACACCGCTTGAATCATTTCCGCCTGCGGCGTTTATTCCGTCGTCATCTGCTTTGATAGTTATATCACCGTTAGTTATGTGGATTTCTTTGCCTTCAAGTCCTTCGTGAGATACTGAAATATCAATTGTTCCGCCTGCAACTGTTAGACTGTTATCTGCATGGAATGCATCGTCTTTTGCACTGACGGAAAAGCTTCCGTCGGTAACTGTTATATCAGTATCGCAGTGAAGGGCGTCGTTTTGTGACTCTATGTCGTAGGTTCCGCCGCCGATTCCAATAATATCGTTTGCTTCAAGTCCGTTTTTGGAAGCGTTAATACTGTAAGTACCGCTTGTCAGCTTCAAATCATCCTTTGAAACGATACCGTTGCCGTACTGAGTTTCAACATTAAGTGTTCCTTCGCCGTTGAGCGTTAAGTCGCACATTGAAAATATAACACCGTCGATATCTGTGTCGCCGTCTGCGGTGAATTCACCGTTTGTTGAAAGGCTGTTATCGCTGTTCTTTGCGGTGGTAATAAATACCTTATTTGCAGCTTTTACATATATTGCGGCATCAGAATCCGATGAGATTGTAACACCGTTTAAAACTATCTGGATTTTATCTGATTCACCTGCATCAACAATAATCTGACCGTCGTTTATATCACCGCTTAAAACATATATTCCTTCATCGTCAATAGTTATTGATTCATCACTGAGTGAAATCGTCTTAGCTTCGCTTTCTTCATATGAATAATCAATATCTCTGTCAGTAAATAAATCTTCCGTGTCTACCTGTGTTACAGTCGCTTTCGCTGAGCAGGAGCATAGAATTGCAGTAATCAGAAGTGCAATCAACACCGCTGATAATATTTTTTTAAAGTTCATTTGCCGCAACCTCCTGATTTGAAATGCTGATTTCAAGATTGCCGTTTCTGCATCTGAGCTCATCAATCAAATCCTTTTCTTTTGAGCTTTCTTTAAAAACTATATCATATTTAAGCTTATAAAGGCTACCCATATTGCTTGTTTTAACAGATGTGTTTTCATAGCTGCTGAGATACTTTGAAAATGCATCGTCAAAAATACCGTTGTAATCTAAATCCTCGGGAATAGTAATTTTTAACACTTTAACTGTGTTAGATTTCTTATTTATATATGCCGCATTCGCAATTATCATTATTATTCCCATTATTACCGAATAAAGTACTGCGTATGCAATATATCCCATACCTAAAATCAGACCGCAGCCCATTGTTAAGAAAATGGTTACTATATCCTTGCCGCTGCCGGGTGCAGAACGGAAGCGAACTAAGCTGAACGCGCCTGCAACCGCAACGCCTGCGCCGATATTGCCGTTTACCATCATAATTACAACGCAAACCGCCGCAGGTAAAAGCGCTATCGCAGTATTGAAGGTTTTTGATGCTTTTGATTTATATGAACTGCAAAATGAAAGCATAACGCCGAGAATTAGTGCAACTGCAAGGCAGATTAAAAACCCTGCAACCGAAATTGTGCTTTCTGCATTTGATGTGAAAATACTTGAAAACAATGAATTAAGCATATTTTTTCTCTCCTGTGTTTCTTCTTAATATTGATTGATAAGCTCTTCCGTACTTTGAAAAGGAAGTTTTATATATTCCGTTTTCGCTGAGAATTTTTGTAAACCACATAGGAATTGCGCCTGCGCATTTTACTTCCATTAACGCCTGATTTCTGCCAAGAATCGGGTTTCCGTATATTCCGTTACTCAGCGATATATCCCAGTCGCGCCACAGTATGTTTTTATCAAAGGTGATGCGGAAGGTATCATCGCTTTTATCATAGAATGCTTCACGCTCATACGAAATGAAAACTGCGGGCTGCAGGTTTTTATATCTTTCAATGAAATACTTGATTTCATTTGCTATCTGCGTGTTTTGCGCTGAGGTTTTATTTATAAAACATTTAGCGCCGCTTTGAGTTGTTACTATTCTTCTTTTATAAACAACCGAGTTGTATTTCTTCTTTATTTCAAGAAATACAGGCGTTTTTTTATTTGCAACACCGTAACTGCGAAGTCGAAGTTTTTCCTTATACATCGGGCTTTCAAGTGAACGCCTGATTAAAAGATAATCGGGTGTATCATAGTAAACATTGCAAATTGTGCTTTTGCCGAATTCATCGGGCTTGATATGCTCCTTAACAGCCTCGAGAATTGCTTTTTGCTGCTCGGCAGTTATTAAATACTTGGTTTCGTACCTGTTGAAATTTGTCTGAATTTTCATGCGTTTCACGCCCTTTCTGTTTCCGATTATATTCGTTAAGGTTAAACGAATGTTAAACGCAAAAAACAAAAAAACGACATCTTCAAAGATGTCGTTAATTAATGCGAATTTTACTTTGTAAGTTCCTGCGATAATTTTATAACATTTATTTCGGGGTGATTGAAAAGTCTGAACGGAAATTCCGAATTGCCGAGTCCGCGAGAAATAATCAGCTTCGGTCTTTCGCCGAATGAGCCCCTTGCATATTTCGGGAAAAGTCCCTGACCGGGTGAGAAAACAGGACCGATAAACGGAAGAATGAACTGACCGCCGTGAGCATGACCCGAAAGCTGAATATCAAAGTCGTACTGCGAATAATTCATTTCTTTGAGTCCTTCAAAATTTTCGGGGCAGTGCGAAAAAACAATTTTGAAACCGTCTTTATTATCAAGCTCTTCAAAGTATGGCTTCATATCCTTGTAATCAAAGGTTCCTGCTTTTCGTGCTCTGTAGTCCTTATGGTCCGCCATATTCTCGTCAAGACCTAAAATATCTATTATATTTCCTTTAATATCAATTTCTGCAACCTCATTAAGCAAAACATTAAAACCGCTCTCTTTAAGGCTCTGCATTATTTCATCAAAGCTTTCAAGCCTTCTTTCGTGATTTCCCGTAATATAATAAACGGGTGCGATTGCAACCAAATCCCTTGCAAAATCAAGCATTTTATCCTTGTTTCTTGCGCGGTCGTTAATATAATCGCCCGTAACGCAGATAATATCGGGCTTTATTTCATTAAGCTTTGCTAAAACAGCTTTAAACGGCTTTGAATGAAGGTCGCTTAAATGGGCGATTTTAATTCTGCTGTCAATGCTTTTGCTTTTTATTGAATACTTGGTTATGTCTATTTTATTGTTTTCATAGTAGAGAAATGCTGCAAGCAGTATAAGAACTGCCAAAACAATGAAAAAATACTTCATTTTTTTCACCTCATTTTTTATTATAATAAATATTTAAAATTTATCAATAATAAAAAAAGGAATTTTTTGTAATTTTGAGTACATAATACTGAGTAAAACACTAAGGGGGTATTTCTTTGGAGAATTGCATAAGAAAAAAGATAGAAGAAAACGAAAAAAAGATTTTGTCTCCAAGGGCATGCCTTGCCTGCGAGTCCCGCGGAAGAAGCAGGGCAGAAGAGGAATGCGAAATAAGAACCTGCTTCCAGCGCGACAGAGACAGAATTATTCATTCCCAGTCATTCAGAAGGCTCAAGCATAAAACGCAGGTCTTTCTTGCGCCGTCGGGCGACCACTACAGAACGAGGCTTACCCACACTCTCGAGGTTGCACAGATTGCAAGAACTATTGCAAGAGCGCTTGATTTGAACGAGGATTTAACCGAAGCTGTTGCTCTCGGTCACGATTTGGGGCACACGCCTTTCGGCCACGCTGGCGAAAGGGCAATTAATAAGCTCGCATCCTTTGAATTCAATCACTACGAACAGAGTGTTCGCGTTGTTGAAAGAATAGAAAAGGATGGCGAAGGTCTTAATTTAACCGAAGAGGTTAAAAACGGTATTCTTTGTCACACAAAGGGCGAAGAAGCTTATACCCTTGAAGGTCAGATTGTTCGTATTGCAGACAGAATTGCTTATATAAACCATGATATAGACGATGCAATCAGAGCCGATGTTTTAACAGAGGAAGCAATTCCGCTTGATTTAAGAATTGCACTCGGAATGACCAAGGGTGAAAGAATCAACAATATGGTTATCAATGTTGTTGAAAACAGCGCGGATAAAATCAGAATGGACGAAGAGTTTTATAAGCTGTTTATGGAGCTTCATTCATTTATGTTCCACGCTGTATACACAAACCCGATTTGCAAAAGTGAAGAAGCAAAAGCAGTTGTAATGATTGAAAAGCTATATGATTATTATATGAATAATCCCTTTGAGCTTCCCGGCGTTTATTATGATATTTCGCAGACGGAAGGAATTGAAAGGGCAGTGTGCGATTATATCGCAGGAATGAGCGATACATACTGCGTCAGAACTTTCAATCAGCTGTTTATACCTAAATTCTGGATTGAATAGTATTAAACCAATTTAAGATTAATTTTTGTATGAGCGAAGCGAGGTTCGTTTGCGACCGCTCCCGGTGGGAGATGAAGGGAGCAATAAGAACTGCCGAACGGTCAAAATTTGTCGGCGCTCCAAGCCGATAACAAATTTTGGGAACCGTTGGTCGTATACCGAGAACTCGGAGCTCGGCACTCGCAACACGAAACTTTTTAATGAAAGGAGTTGAGATTATGCCTTTGAATGAAAACTTTATGCAGGATTTAAGACTTAAAACGGATATATATGATGTAATCTCAACTTATGTAACGCTTAAAAAGCGAGGCAGAACATATGTTGGCCTCTGTCCTTTCCATAATGAAAAAACGCCTTCATTTACCGTTTATCCCGATACGCAGTCGTTTTATTGCTTCGGCTGCGGCGCAGGCGGCGACGCAATAGGCTTTGTTAAGCGAATTGAAAACCTTGATTATATTGATGCGGTTAAAGCGCTTGCACAGCGCTCAGGAATTCAGATGCCCGATGACAACAGCTACGATGATTCGCTTGCAAAGAAAAGAAGAAAAATCCTTGAAATAAACAGGGAAAGCGCAAAATTCTTCAATTCCTATATGATGAGCGATGCAGGCAGAGCAGGGCATAACTATTTCTTAAACAGAGGGCTAAGCGAAAAAACTATAAAGCGCTTCGGTCTCGGATTTGCCCCCGATTCGTGGGACGGGCTTTTAAAGCATCTCAAAGGGCTAGGCTTCTCTATTTCGGATATGGAAGCTGCAGGCGTTATTAAAAAAGGTCAGAAGGGCTATTACGATATTTTCCGCAACAGAGTAATGACGCCGATTATTGATGTAAGGGGAAATGTTATTGCCTTCGGCGGACGAGTTCTCGACGACAGCAAGCCTAAATATATCAACACGGGCGACACACTTGTTTATAAGAAAACAAACGAACTCTTCGCGCTGAATCTTGCAAAGGATTCGGGAAGTGAAACACTAATCCTCTGCGAAGGATATATGGATGTTATCGCAATGCACCAGGCAGGGTTCACAAATGCCGTTGCAGGCTGCGGAACAGCATTAACAAGCGAGCAGGTTCGATTAATCAGCAGATATGCAAATGAAGTTATTCTTGCATACGATGCCGATGAAGCAGGGCAGAAGGCGCGCGATAAAGCTGTTAATCTGTTCAGCCAGACTGATATTAAAATAAAAATCCCTGTATTAAGCGGCGGTAAAGACCCCGACGAAATAATTAAGAATGTCGGTAAAGAACGCTTTAAGGGAATGCTCGAGGGCGCGTCAAACGAAATAGAGTTTTCTATTCTCAGCCTTAAGAGCAAATACAATCTAAACACAACGCAGGGAAAAATTGATTTCTTAAATGAAGCAATTAAGATTCTTGTTAATGTTTCGCCGATTGAGCAGGATTTATATATCTCGCGTCTTGCCGAGGAGCTCGGCGTTGAAAAGCAGAGTATAAAAACTCAGTTCAACGACTACCGGCGCAAGTATTCAAGAAGAAAAACCTCGGGTGAGTATAAGAAGATTGTTAACGAAAGTATTCGCGAAAGCCGCCGTCAGGAGCTTGCCGATTCTGTTTCAACAAGGCAGATTAAGGCTCAGCAAAGGCTGTTAGGGCTTTTGATACTCTATCCCGATTGCATTAAGCTTTGCGATGATTTTGATACCGAGTGTCTTTCAGCGGGCTTTATCAGAAACACTTTTGAATTGACGCTGCAAAAAATCAGAAACGGCGAATCAACAGAGCTTATAACATATTCATCCTTCCTGAGCGACAGCGAAATGGGCTTGCTCTCGGGAATAATAGCAAGGTCAAACAACAGTCTTGATGCTAAGAAAGAGTTTAAAGACTGTTTGGCAATAATAAATGAAGAATCAAATAAACGAAAAGCTTCTGATGCATCAAGCTTAAATGATGATGAATTCAGAAATCTTTTCAGGAAAAACACATAAATCAGAGGAGAACAAACTATGGAAAAAAATGCTAACACTCCGGCAACAAATGAGGAAAGAAAGCAGGCGGCGTTTAAAAAGCTTATCGAAAAGGGTAAGGCAACAGGTCATCTGACCGCGCAGGAAATCGATATTCTTATTGTTGAACTCGATATGGATGTTGATGAGCTTGAAAAGCTCAACGAACAAATCGAGCTTGCAAATATTAATATCATAGACGATTTCTCGTCCGAAACCCTCGACGGAATTCCGCTTGAGGTTGATATTCCCAAGGAAACCGACGGCGTTGATTCAATCGCTGTTAACGATAACGCAACAATGGACGACCCCGTTAAGGTTTATCTTAAGGAAATCGGAAGAATTCCGCTTTTAACTGCGGAAGAAGAAATTGAGCTTGCAATCAAGATTTCGGAGGACGATGAAAAGGCTAAGAAGCGTCTTGCTGAGGCAAACCTTCGTCTTGTTGTAAGTATTGCAAAAAGATATGTTGGCAGAGGAATGCAGTTCCTTGATTTAATTCAGGAGGGCAACCTCGGTCTTATCAAGGCTGTTGATAAATTCGATTACACAAAGGGCTTTAAGTTTTCAACCTACGCAACCTGGTGGATTAGACAGGCTATTACAAGAGCTATTGCAGACCAGGCAAGAACTATCAGAATTCCCGTTCATATGGTTGAAACCATTAATAAGGTTAAAAAAGCTAAATCCCAGCTTCTTCACATCAGCGGTCACGAGCCGACTCCCGAAGAAATTGCGGAATATCTTGAAATGCCCGTTGAAAAGGTTCGTGAAATACTCAGAGTTGCTCAGGACCCCGTATCTCTTGAAACACCCATCGGCGAGGAAGAGGATTCGCATCTCGGCGATTTCATTCCCGATGATGAAGCATTAGCGCCTGCCGATGCAGCTTCAATGAGCCTTCTCAAAGAACAGCTTGCAGAGGTGCTTAAAACCTTAACCCCAAGGGAAGAAAAGGTTCTTTCTCTCAGATTCGGACTTGACGACGGCAACCCGAAAACACTTGAAGAGGTTGGCAAGGAATTCAATGTAACCCGTGAGCGTATCCGTCAGATTGAAGCAAAGGCGCTTCGTAAGCTCCGCCACCCGAGCAGAAGTAAAAAATTAAAGGATTTCTTAGACTGATGATAACAGACGAAATGATTAAGAGAATTAATGAGCTTGCACGAAAGTCCAAAACTCCCGAGGGCTTAACCAAGGAGGAAAAGGATGAGCAGGCAATTCTCAGAAACGAATATATCAACTCCGTTAAAGCAAACCTTATTAGCACGCTTGAAAGCACTTATATTGTTGATGAAAACGGAAATAAAAGAAGAGTTGAAAGAAAAGATAAATGGGAAAACTAATAATTATGGAAGGTCTGGACGGAAGCGGTAAATCAACCCAGACCGCTCTGCTGGAGGATTACCTTAAAAGCAGGGATGTAAACTATAAAAAAATCAAACTTCCCGATTATGAGTCAAAGTCGAGCACACTTGTTAATATGTATCTCGGCGGCGAATTCGGAAGCGATGCAAATGCCGTTAATCCCTATGCAGCAGGTGCGTTCTATGCTGTTGACAGATTCGCTTCGTTTATGCTCAGGTGGAAGAATGATTATGAAAACGGTATTCTTATTCTTGCCGACAGATATGCAACCTCAAATTCAATTTATCAGATGGAAAAGCTTGATAAATCGCAGTGGGATGAATATCTCGACTGGAGCGCGGATTTTGAATACAATAAAATCGGAATTCCCAAACCCGATTTGGTTATCTATCTTGATATGCCGATTGAAATATCTCAAAAGCTTATGACTAAAAGATATGACGGCAACGAAGATAAAAAGGATGTTCACGAGGCAAATGTTGAATTTCTTCAGAAGTGCAGAACCTCAGCCCTTTATGCTGCAAAAAAACAGGGCTGGAAGGTTGTTGAGTGTTCTGACGGCGTAAATCCGCTTTCTATTGAAGAAATACATAGAAGAATTAAACAGATAGTTGATGAGGAGCTTTAATAAGGAGAAATAATCATGCTCGATTTTAAAACACCCGAGCTCAGCGATATGAGTTGGGTTAATTCCTGCCTGGTTCACGCAAATTCCCTTAACTGCGAATACACCTTCGGAAATGTTTTCTGCTGGGTGGATTCCTATGCTATTGAAATCTGTAAATACAAAGAGTTTTTTATATGCCGTTGGGGCGAAGCGCCCGATGTTGCATATTCCGTTCCACTTGGTGAGGGCGATTTCAGCGATGCTGTTAAGCAAATCATATCCGATGCAAAAGCACTCGGCGCAACGCCGAAGATTTACGGCGTTACCGAAGGCTATTTGCTTATGCTTCAGGAAGCATTTCTCGGTGAGTTTACATATAAATATGATTTGTCTTTTAATGATTATATCTACAGCGTTCCTAAAATGGCATCCCTCAGCGGAAAGAAATATCACGGTAAAAGAAATCACATAAGCAATTTCAAGAAGAATAATCCCGACTGGAAATTTGAAAAGCTTTCAAAGGATAATATTGCCGACTGCATTTCAATGCACGAGCAGTGGCTGAAAGAAAATGAAGTAACCGACGATGAGGATTATATAGAAGAATTTCACGCCGTTAAACGCGCTTTCGAGCATTTTGATGAGCTTGGCTTCTGCGGCGGCTTAATCCGTGCTAACGGCAGAGTTCTTGCTTACTGTATGGGTGAAGCGCAGATGAACGGCAAATGCTTTGTAACTCATTTTGAAAAGGCATTTGCTGATGTTCAGGGCGCATATCCTATAATAAATCAGGAATTCACAATTAACTGCATTTCGGATTTTGAATATGTAAACAGGGAAGAGGACCTCGGTCTTGAAGGACTTCGCAAGGCAAAGCAATCCTATTATCCCGAAATAATTCTTGAAAAAAGTGTGGCTGTTTACAATGATTAAAATAACAGATAACATAAATGATGTAATTCCACTTTGGAAAGAGGCATTCGGCGACAGCGATGAGGATATAATATTCTTTGTTGATAATGCAGAAAACTGCGAATGCCTTGCATATTATCAAAATGATAAGCTCTCATCAATGATGTTTCTTGTTGATTGCTTTGTTGATGGAATAAAGGGCAAATATGTATATGCTGCGTGCACTGCAAAAGAATTCAGGGGCTGCGGCTATATGGGCGAGCTTATTGAATACGCTCATAACTTGAATTATTCATATATCTGCCTTATTCCTGCGAATGATGCGCTTGTTGACTTCTACTTTAAAAGAGGTTTTACAAAAAGCGTGCCCATTGATAATTTATCGTTTAATCAGAGTGACGAAATAAATGAATATCTCTTTGAAGGATATAATCTCTCAAAACCCTGCGTTATGATTTATGAAGGAGAATAACTATGGTATATGTATTTTTAGCAGATGGATTTGAAATTATTGAAGCGCTTGCACCTGTTGATGTTATAACAAGAGCCGGCATTGATGTTAAAACGCTTGGCGTAACAGGAAAAACGGTAACATCCTCCTGCGGTGTTCAGGTAAACTGCGACACCGAAATCAGCGAATTTGACTTCTATAATGTTGAAGCGGTTGTTCTTCCAGGCGGAATGCCGGGAACACTTAACCTTGAAAATAACGAAACTGTTCAGCGCGTTATTGATAATGCAATGAATATTAATATTCCCGTTTGTGCAATCTGTGCAGCGCCTTCAATTCTCGGTCATAAAGGCTTGCTCAGCGGCAAAAAGGCAATTTGTTATCCCGGCTTTGAAGATGCTCTTGAGGGCGCCGAGATTTCAGAAGATTTTGTTGTTTGCGACGGAAATATAATAACCGCAAAGGGCGCAGGCGTTTGCATTGATTTCGGTCTTGAAATCGTTAAGAAGCTAAAAGGCGAAGAAACAGCCAATAAGATTAAAGAGCAGATTCAATGCAGATAAAAAACGAATTAAGAAAGCTATATAAATTAAAAAGGAAATCGGTTATCAATAAAGCCGATAAAGATAAATTAATATCGGAAAAGCTGTATGCACTTGAAGCTTATAAAAGCTGCAAAACGGTTTTAACCTATGTTTCTCTTGATGATGAAATTAAAACGGATGATATAATTATTCATTCATTAAAAGCAGGGAAGAGGGTTGCAGTTCCGTATTGTAAAGATGATATGGGTAATATGGATTTTTATCTAATTGATTCTTTAACTCAGCTATCAATCGGCAGCTTCTCGGTTCGGGAGCCCGATATTAATGAATGCGAAAGAATAAACAGCTTTAATGATTCAATAGCTATTGTTCCGGGCTTGATTTTTGATAAAAATGGTTATAGAATAGGCTACGGCAAAGGCTATTACGACAGATTTTTAAATGAATTTAACGGCATTTCAATCGGACTTTGCTATGATGAGCTTTTAACGGAAAGCCTTCCGATTGATAAGCACGATAAAAATGTTGATATTTTAATAACACCTGGCACAACCATATGTAACCGCGGAGGTAAAAATGGATAAATTTGATTTTAGCGTTAATGATGAAAAATCAGAAAGCAATGATATTTATTTTTCTAATGAAATAGATGCACCTTCAAAAGAGGTGAAAACCGAATCAACGGGCAAAAAGAAAGCAGGCAAAAAGAAGAAAAAGGGAAGCAATGTTGGCTCAACATATATGTTCTTCCTTATTGTTATTGTTTGCTCAATGCTTATATCCGTTTATGCAATTTTCTGTATGAACGATATTCTTGCAATAACAAAAACAAAGTCTTCCGTAACTGTTTCCTTTACTCAGGAGATTCAGGACAGCGACGATGCCATTGATCTTCTTGCTGACAGCGGACTTATTAAGTGCAAGAATTTCTGCAAATTTTTTGTAAAGCTTCGTGACAAGGTTATAACATCATCATCACTTGACGGACCGTATGACGCAGGTGTTTATTATCTCAACGGTAAGATGGGTCTTGAGGGTATGCTTATAACCCTCAAAGGCGAAAACACAACGGGTGAAACCGTAACCTTAACCTTCCCCGAGGGCTACACAATTCCCGAAATAGTTAATAAGCTCAGCGAAAACGATGTATGCGATAAGCAGGCACTGCTCTCTGTTATTCAGTCAACCGATTTCAGCTATTCAACTGTCAGCGACCTCAAGGCAACTGACGCTGTTCCTTACAGACTTGAAGGCTTTCTATTCCCTGATACCTATGAATTCTATATTGATGAAAGCGCAGCTTCAACAATTAAGAAATTCGTTCAGAACGGCGATAATAAGTATACGGATAAATACAGAAAACGCGCAGAAGAGCTCGATTTAACAACATATGAGGTTATGACTATTGCTTCAATTATTCAGAAGGAAGCTGCAAATGATTCGCAGATGAAGCTCATATCCGCTGTTATTCACAACAGACTTGACGACACAGCAAACTTCCCGACACTCGGCTGTCAGTCAACCGCTGACTATATCAACAATAAGGTTGCTCCTGCACTTTCACAGACCTCATCGCATACCTCGGATTATTATTTAACCTACTACAACACCAACAATTCATCAACAGTTGTAGGCTTGCCTGCAGGTCCTATCTGTAATCCGGGTCAGAAGGCAATAGAAGCAGCGCTTTATCCCGAGAAGTCAAATGCAAAGTTCTTCTTCCACGATAATAAAGGAAAGCTTTATACTGCAACCACATATTCTGAATTCAAAGAAAAGATTCAGAAATATGCTCCTTATCTTGAATACTAATTAAAACAGGAAATATTATGCAAAACCAAAACATTGAATTATTATCCCCGGCAGGTGATTTTGAAAGGCTTAAGCTCGCGCTTAAATTCGGCGCAGATGCTGTTTACCTCGGCGGCGAGATGTTCGGAATGAGAACAAATCCTTCAAATTTCAGCTATGATAAGCTGAAAGAGGCTGTTGATTTGGCACATTCAATGGGCAAAAAGGTTTATGTAACCTGCAATACGCTGCCCCGAAATAACGAATTGCCGTTTCTTCCCGATTATCTCAAGTATTTAGCCGAGATTAAAGCCGATGCAATGATAATTGCCGATATGGGCGTTTTATCGCTTGCAAAAAAATATGCGCCCGATGTTGATATTCACATGTCAACTCAGGTTGGTATTGTTAACTACGAAAGCGCAAATGCTCTTTATGAGCTCGGGGCTAAAAGAATTGTAACCGCAAGGGAATTATCCCTTGAAGAAATAAAGCAGATAAGGGATAAAACAAATCCCGAGCTTGAAATTGAAGTATTTGTTCACGGTGCTATGTGTATGTCGTTCTCGGGCAGATGCATACTGTCCGATTATATGGTCGGAAGAGATGCAAACCGCGGCGACTGCGCTCAGCCATGCAGATGGAAATATGCCCTTGTTGAAGAAAAAAGGCAGGGCGAGTATTTCCCGATTAATCAGGATGAAAGCGGAACATATATCTTCAATTCAAAAGATTTGTGTATGATTAATCATATTCCCGAGCTCGATAGAGCAGGAATAGATTCATTCAAAATTGAAGGCAGAGCAAAGAGCGAATACTACACCGCAATAGTAACCTATGCCTACAGAAATGCGCTTAATGAATACTTTGCATCAGGCAGAAAAGCAGAGTTTATGCCATCGCAGTGGATTCTCGATGAAATGGAAAAAATGAGTCACAGGGAATACACAAGCGGATTTAATTTCGGCAGAATGACGGACGGCCAGGTTCTTAATTCGGGCGGATATATAAGAAACTGGGACGTCTGTGCGCTGTATAAATCATATGAAAACGGCAGATTAACTGTTGACCAGAGAAACAGATTTTATCAGGGCGACGTTCTTGAGGTTGTTGAGCCCGATAAGAAGCCCTATCAAATAACTGTTGAAGAGCTGTATAACGAAAACGACGGTGAATTTGTTGATGTTGCAAATAAAGCAACCGATACTTATTCCTTTAAATGCACTGCCGATATTTCACCCGATGCAATTTTCAGAGTTGAAAGAAAATAAATAATTAAAACCCTTCCGTTAATACTAAACGGGAGGGTTTTGTTATGAAAAAAAGATTTGTTTCAATGCTATGCATAATAGCGTTTTTGTTTGTTTCTATCTGCGGAAGAATTGCATATATTGTTTTCAGCAATGACTTCACTGTTTCCGAAAGCTATAACAGCTATGTTTTAAACCTCGAAACGCTCTATCCCGTTATTTACTACTATAATCTTGAAAAGCTGACGGATAATAGGGATAAATATGCCGCTGTGCTTCGTCCTAATGAGAGAACATTAACCGATTTGCACAACCTTTTTCCGTCCTCACAGATAAACGAAATAACAAATGAGCTCAAAGCAGGCTATCCCTTGGTTAAATATGTTGATGAATCGAAAATAGGCAATGAAAAATACATTAAAACCTTCAGAATGAGCGATTATGAATGTGTTCAGAGTCAGTTAATAAGCAAAGCGTCATCGGGCTTGCTGTCATATGTGGAGCCCTGCGGCAAAAGAGAAATGCGTTTTCATATAGACGCGCTCGGCAGAATGCTTCGGGGCGATGAGGGCGAGGAATTTGAAGAAAGCCTCAGTAATATCAAAGGAATAAGATTAACTCTTGATAAAAAGGTTGAAGAAATAGCCTATAGCGCGCTGTCCGATATGCAAAACGGCTGCGTTGTGATAATGGATGTTAAAACCTCTTCAATTCTTACCTGCATTTCAAAGCCCGACAAAAGTTATCTTAATAAAGCGTTTTCACAATATAATGTAGGCTCGGTTTTTAAAATAATTGTTGCAGCCTGCGCGCTTGAAAATGATATTGAGTTTTATTATAACTGCTCGGGTAAAACAACGGTGGGCGACACAGAGTTTTCCTGCCAGAAAAATCATAATCACGGCTTTGAAAATCTGAGCGATGCGCTTTCAAATTCCTGCAACTGCTATTTTGTTAATCTTGCTCAGAAGCTCGGCAGTAAAAAGCTTCTTGCAACCGCCGATAAGCTCGGCTTCAATGATGATATAAAGCTATATGATGAATGGAGCTTCAAAACAGCCAATCTTCCGAATAAAGAAGAGCTGTCGTCAAAAGGTGAGCTATCTCTTTTCGGCTTCGGTCAGGGCAAGCTGACTGTTTCGCCGCTGCAGATGTGCTATTCACTCTGTACAATAGGCAATATGGGCGTTAAAAATCAGGTGCGCTTAGTCTATTCAAGCCTTGATGAAAACGCAAATGAGGATATTGTTAAATATAAAGCATCAACAAGAGTTTTAAGCGAAGAAACATCAAAAGAATTGCTTAATATGCTTCGAAATGTTGTTGAAAACGGAACGGGTAAAAGCGCAGAGGATAGCTATCATAAGTCCTCGGGCAAAACAGCAACGGCGCAAACCGGAAGATATATTTTAGGCACTGAAATTCTCAATACCTGGTTTGCAGGAGTGTATCCCTCCGAAAACCCTGAATACGCCATTGTTGTTATGAAAGAGAACGGAAAAAGCGGAAATGAAGATTGTGCTCCTATTTACAGAGAAATTGTTGAAAAACTGAATTACTTGTGATATAATCACCAACTGAGGTGATTTTATGGCAAGTTCAAAAACTAAAACATTGCTTATTTATAAATATCTGGTTGATTATTCGGACGAAACAAATCCGCTTTCAACAACTGATTTAATTGATTTATTAATGAAGGACGGAATGCTCTGCGAAAGAAAATCAATTTATGCGGATATTGCAGTTCTCCGCAGCGTCGGATTTGATATTGTTAAAACAATGTCTCCGAAAAAAGGCTTCTTCCTCGGCACAAGAAAATTCGAGCTTCCCGAGGTAAGGCTTTTAATCGACGCTGTAACATCGGCAGGCTTCATTACTCCCAATAAAACCCAGAGCCTTGTTGAAAAGCTTGAAACTCTTGTTTCAAAAAACCAGGCAGAGGAGCTCGTTTCGCAGGTTTATATCGATTCAAACGCAAAATGTGATAATGAAGAGATATACTATGTAATCGATGCTCTCAATGAAGCAATTATCAATAAATCAAAGGTGTCTTTCAAATATAAGAGAAGAAATATAGATAAGGAAAACAAAAAGTCCTATACCGAAAAAACCTTCACGGTTTCTCCTTATGCGCTTATCTGGCAGGACGACCATTATTATCTTGTCTGCAACAACGAAAAATACGATAACCTTATGAATTTAAGGCTCGACCGCATCAAGAAGGTAACTCTTGTTGATGAATGTGCAAGACCCATTGATGAAGTAAGCGAATATAAGGGCAGCATAGATGTTGCCGATTACACATCAAAGATGTTCAATATGTTTTCGGGCGTTAATTCACAGGTTGTTTTGCTATGTGATTTAAGCCTCAGAGAGCAGATTATGGATCGCTTCGGTTCAAAAATTCCGCTCACCGCAGTTGATACAGACCATTTTGAAACAACAATCGATGCAGCAGTATCCGAAGGGCTTGTTTCCTGGATTATGAATTTCGGCGATAAAATCAAGGTTGTAGAGCCGAAATCACTTGCAGATTCCGTTAAGGAAAGAGCAACCGGCATTGCAAAGCTTTATAAGTAAACAAGTTAAAGTGGCTGTCTCAGCAGCCAAAAAAATGTAAGGGAGAGTCTCCTGACCCTCCTGAACTATAACATATAGTATTCGATTTGGGCGGGTTTGGAAACTCGCCCCTACTTGTTTATACATATAGTAATTAGCACCTTGGTTTTCTCAGAAAACAATTATCTTTAGACCTCCGCTTTTATTGACTGAAAGAAAAAAATATAATAAAATTATAAAAAGATGTGAGAAACTCCGTTTTTCATTGTTATATATATCAGGAGAATAAAAATGCTCTTCTTTTATTTAACCCTTATTGATGATGATAAGGATAAAAGTAAATTTGAAATAATCTATTATGAATATAGGGAAAGAATGTATGCCGCTGCTTTTGAGATTCTTAATAATAAGCAGGATTCGGAAGACGCAGTTCACAACGCCTTCGTTGGCATTGCAAATAATATGAAATCAATTGATGAGGCAATTTCAAAAAGAACGCTTTCATATTGCATTAAGGCGGCAAGAAATTCAGCAATTAATATCTATAATAAGAATAATAAAATCAAATTTCTTGAATACAGCGATAACCTCAAAATTTCCGACGAAGATTTTTTCAATATGCTTTTTGAAAAAGAAAGCTATGAAGCTGTTGTTGAGGCTATAAAAAATCTTAAGGATATTTATAAAATCCCTATGTATTATCACTATGTTTGCGATATGAAAATAAAGGATATTGCTTCCTTGCTTGATTTGAAGCCAAACACTGTGAGCACTCGAATAATAAGGGGTAAAGCTGAATTATTAAATGTAATAGGTGATAATGATGACTGCTGAAAAGGAATTATTTATTAAAGCGTTTTTGGAAGCGGATTTAATTGAAACAGAAAAATATTTTGATAAAGATAGCTTTCCTTTTGACTTTTCCGAAGCCTTTGAAAGAAAAATGAATAAGCTCATTAATAAGGACAAGCGCATAAGCTTTGCTTCAAGAAAGAAGCTTTCAAGAGCTTTAATTGCAGCGATTATCTCATTAATCATTCTTTTAACAGGCTTGATGAGCGTTTCGGCTTCAAGAGAAAAAATTGTTGAATTCATTGAAAGAGTGTTTTCAACCAACACTCAGATTACATTGAGTGAGAATTCAGCTCCAACTCCCGAAACAATTGAAACCGCCTACACTCTCGGATATGTTCCCGAAGGCTTTGAGCTAAAACAATACGAGTCAGACGAATTAGGCGTATTTGCAATTTGGGAAAACGAAAAGGGTGAAGAGATTGTTTTTACTCAAGATATTCTTAATTCTGACATTTCAATAGATAACGAGCATTATTACGAAAAAACAGAAGTTAATGGTTTTCCGGGTTATATTCACGGGAGCGGCATTAATACATTATTAGCGTGGACAAATAATAAATATTGGTTTGAAATATCTGTTCCTGATAAAATTAACAATGAATTAGTTGATATTGCAAAAAATATTTCTGAAAAAATATAATTATTTATGTCACATTTTTCCTCCTTCCTTGTTGTATATATTGTAGGCAATATAAGCAACAAGGGAAGGAGGTGTTTTGTTATGAAAAAATTTATTGCTTTATTGTTGTGCTTTTTGTTTGTGTTTGGACTAACAACAGTTGCATACGCAAGTGATTCTGATGATGAAATAATATACAGATATAATAATACAGAATCAGCAACAACCTCGTTTGCAATTTCAAGTACAGGATATGCTACGGTTAAAAACAGCTATAAAGGCAGAACCGGCTATTTTCAAAGTGCAACAATAACAACAAAAGTCCAAAAGAAGGTTGGCATAATCTGGGTGACAGTAAGCGGCGGAAGCTGGACCGATAATTCAACTTCAACCAATTATTCAAAGAGTCATTCCGTTCAGCTTTCAAGCACAGGCACTTATCGTGCTCACGTTGTTTTTGTTATATCGGGAACAGGCGGCTCGGACGACAAAATAACAAAAAATGTTCAAAAAACATATAGTTAATTATTTCCCGAATACTTGGGAGGGACTCCGAGCCCTCCCTTAGTGAGAAAACCGGATTATTTAAAGAAAGGAGAATATATTTATGAAACAAAAATCTTATAAGCCCAGAATAACCAAAAGAATTATCAGCTTAACACTTTCGTTAATCCTTGCTTTCGGAACCTTTGTTTCAATGACGGTTGATAACTTTTTGCTTTCGGATTACATTGATTTGAGAGAGAAGATTGTTGCAAAAGCATCTCTTAATCCCGTTCCGATTTTTTATAGATACGGTGAACTTGTTGGATTATACAGAGAAAACTATTCGGATACAACAACTCTTAAATACAGCTTTGACGGAAACACCTGGTTTGATTATTCTATGCCGTTTACTATTCCTGCGCATCAAACAACAACCGTTTATGCCAAAATCGGAAATAAAGGCACTGAAATATACAATAATTTTTCAAACACGGATAAAGCAATCGGAGTTTACACCGATTATTCAACTGATTTCGATTTTTCCTATAACGGAATCGATTTCGGGTATACAAGAATATATAACAGCGCAGATAAAAACTGGTTTGAATCAATTCATTCAAAAATTGCAACCGCAGGAAGCTATCTTAAGGTAACCCTGCCGGATGGCAGTGAAACGCCTTTTATCAGAACTGCAGCAAACACATATGTTGACCAGATAACCGGAAAAACCGTAACCAAAACTTCAAGCGAATATCTTTACGATGACGGCGAATATAAATATCATTTTGCAATAAGGCTTTTAAACAGCATTGCCTATCTCAGCGCTATAGAGGATTATAACGGCAATACTTTAAATCTTACAAGAACAACAAATTCTGATGAAATATCAATAACAGACGGCTCAAGAACCTTTGCAGTTTCAGATTATGAAGCGGTTGAAGCTGTTAATGACCCTGATGTTCAGTACTACAGCGTTAAAACAATAACCGACCCGAATAACAACGATATTGAATACACAACTAAGTGGGGAAGATATATTCAGGTTAAAGACCAATCAGGCGCATATCTCGGAAAATATCAGTATGTTAATAATGCATCTGATTTCAGAATGACTAAAAGCAATGATAAATCAATTGAGTATTATTCAAACGGAAGATTGAAAAAAATAACCTACGATAACGGTTCTTGGATACAGTATACATACACGGATAATCAAAAGCTGTATACCACCTTAACCTCGTCGGGCGAAACAACATCAACAGTGTATAACGATGCGTTCCTTCCCGTTTCATATACCGATGAATACGGAACAACAACAGCATATACATATGACAGCAAATTCAGAGTGGCAACCGAAACGGTTGGAAATGAAGTAACATCATATACGTATAACTCAAACAGCGGTTTGCTGGAATCAATGACAGTCACCGGAGGTGATGAAAACTACAGTGCAAGTTATACCTACGATAACAACAAAAGATTGATTCATGAGCAATATGACGACAGCCATCAGTACTATACATATGATAATAACGGAAACATTCTTATATATGCAACCTTAAAGGAAGGCTTTGAAGGAACTGCTCCGAGCGTTTACGATAACACCTTGACATGCTTTGATACAATATCGTATACTTATGATAGCAGCGGAAGAGTTTTAAGCGAAACCTTGAGCAACGGCGAGAGTTATTCCTATGTTTATGATACGGCTGGAAATATAACTCAGGAAACATATACTAAAATTGAAAATAACGAGCCTGTTTCAACCGTTACAACGTATACGTATGATAGCCTCGGCAATCTTTTAACCTCGGCAACGGGAAATGATAACTCTTCATATATTTATGACGCTGCCGGCAAAACTCTTCTTTCAAATGAAAACGGAGAGATAACAAGAACGCTCTATGATAATCTTGGCAGGGTTGTTCAGGAAATTGAGCCTAAGGATTATGACGAAACGCTTGAAGGCTTGCCGAGTGAAAACACCTATTCCGATTCAACCGCGGGTCACACCTATATCTACGATAGCACAACAGGAAACTTGACCTCGGAAACAAACCGCCTTGGTGTTGAAACAACATATACTTATCATCCAACCGGTGAAAAAGCAACTGAATCCTTTGATATATATGAATTTGATTATAATGTAAAAGGAATGGAAACGGCGGTAAAAATAGCTAATGTAACAACTGTTTCAAACACATATCAAAATGACGGAGTTACTTTAACCGCAACCGTTTATGCAAACGGCGACTCAATTCGTTATGTTTATGATGACGTCAGCGGTAATTTGCAGTATCAGTATCATAATAACTCCTCAACGCCGTATTTAACATATATCTATGACAATGGCGAGCTCGAACAAAAGATAAACACTGATACGGGCTTGAAATATATTTATGACGGCGAGGATTATGAGGTTCGCAAAATTTCGGATAATTCCCTTGTTTATTCCTACTCGGCAACCGAAATAGAAGAGGATGAAGCGAATCAGATTGAAGCCGAAACAGATATATCCGAAAACCATTTCGGAACGGCATATTCAACGGTTATCAAGAATAATTCAATAACTCATTCAACAGGAAATAACGAAATTGAGTATTCCTATGAAGAGGGTGAGGATTATAATATAACCGAGGATTCGCTTAAATTTAATAATTCCGTTTCGGGCTCCTCTGAATATGAATATGATGAAAATGGAAATATATCGGAAAAAAGCGTTGAATATACAGATTATAGCGGATGTTTTACATATGATATTCTTGAAGAATATAACTCCTCGAATCAAATTATAAGATACGGTTATTCAGGATATGATAATGATTATTATTACGACAGCAATGGTCAGATAACTCGCGCTAATATTAATTATTATCCAACTCACACCGCAACTTATGCATATGATTCAAGAGGAAATGTAACAAGCAAAATCAAGTATAAATTCACCCGAAACACACCCATAAACACAACTCAAAAAACAAATACAAGCTTCACATATGCGCAATCAGGCTGGACTGATATACTCGTTTCTGTTAATAATGATAGTTTAACCTATGACGCAAACGGAAACGTTTTAACCTTCGGAAACAGAAGCTTCACATGGAGCGCAGGCAGAAATCTTGCAAGCGTAACCGAGGGCGACGATTCATATTCATACACATATGATGAAAACGGAATAAGAACAAGTAAAACCGTTAACGGAGTTACAACTCAGTTCAATACTCGCGACGGAGTTATCCTCTCTCAAACTGACGGAACAAACACAATGGTTTTTGAATACGATAATTTCGGAGCGCCGATAGGTGTTGTTTTCAACGGAACGCAGTATCTCTATATCACCAATCAGCAAAATGATGTTATGGCTGTAACGGATGAAGACGGGCTTGAATTATTCCAGTATGAATATGATGAATGGGGCGGAGTTCATAGTATTGATTATACAAATACTAACGACACAAATCCCGAACACCTTCTTCTTTCACAAATCAACCCGATTCTTTACCGCGGCTATTACTATGATTATGAAACGGGGTATTACTATCTTCAATCAAGATATTATGACCCTTCAATTTGCAGATTTATAAATGCGGATATTCCGGAAATAGCGCAGTATTGTAAGGACGAAGTTAACGGGCTTAATCTGTTTGCATACTGTTGTAATGATCCAGTGAATAATGAGGATCCAACTGGAAGCAAGAAGAAACTATCTGACAAAGCTAAGAAAAAGATAGAAAATGCATTAAAGGATTTAGCAAAAAACATTGATAAACTAAATAAATTAATATCAAGATTTAAGACTGATTATAAGTATTTATACATTTTTATTGAAAAAAAGGAGGTAAAAAAAGTTATATTAAACTTACAATCAAGCGCTGATATAATAGGCATTATTGCAGCTATTGGTGGTGCGGGAATAGCGATTGGATTAGCGCTATTACCAGTTACTGATGGCGGGAGTGTTGTTCCAACTATAGTGGATGCGGTATTTACTGGCACGTGTGGAGTAATATGTGGATATATTAATCTAATGGCAACTAGATTAGAACGCCATAATAATGGAAAAGATTTAGTTATTCGCGTTAAGAAACGAGGTTTTGGAAAATTTACTTTCAAAATAATTGAAGGGTGGGATAAAGTATGAAAGATACAATATACAAAATTATTTCAATAATTACCTTTTCGTTATTTATGTTTAGCAACGGATATATTATAAGAGGTAATATAGAGCATTCAAAACGTTCACCCATTCCAAGTTTAATTGTATTTGGAGTTTCTTTTATATTAATGATTATTGTAAACTTTTATCGTTATAGAGACTATTTTAAATGGTGAATGAAACAGGGGACGGACCCTGATTTGTATAAAACAGGTGTCGGTTCCTTGTTTTGAAGGAGATAACTAAATACAGAGAAACGTCCCCTGTAATAAATATTATTTCAGGAAACCTACCGGACTATATCGAGTAAAGTGAGGCGATTTATATGAAAGCTTTAAAATACGCTCATCGAAGTTTAATTTTATTATCGGTATTTTTGTTCGTAATTTCAATTATAAATGAAACAGGGGACGGTTCCTTGTTTCGCAAAGAAATCAACTAAATACAGAGAACCGTCCCCTGTAACATTGTTAATTGCTATGTTAATATTATTAGTAGTAATTAGTTGCATTCATTTTTTTAATATTTTTGATAAGCCTTTAATCATGCATTCCTTTTTTATTATTTCATTATTAGTTATACTGCTTATAACACTCGTTATTTGCTTGATATATCTTCTTGATTTAATTTAACAGGGAAAATGAAACGGGGTACGGTTCCTTGTATTTTGAAGGAAATTAACTAAATACATGAAACATGGGACGGTTCCTTGGTGTCGCAAAGTAAATAACTGAATACAGAGAACCGTCCCCTGTATTCCACAAGAGAAGGGCGTTTTTTATTCTTATTATTGGGGGATATACTTCACTTATAATGTTAAAAAGTGAGGAGTAGTTATGAAAAAAAAGCATTATTTGGTAATTCTATCATTATTAGTTTTTGTTATAATTACCGCAATATTCATTTTAAAACATAATAACGATTCAATTAAGTCGTATTTCTTGAGAAGTCAAATCGTTTATGAATTCAATGATAATTTGTTTTTAGTTGACAAAAAAGTTGATGAAGATATTGTATATATTGATCATGGAGATCTTATACTTACTAGTAACGCTCAAAACAATAGTTTTTATACAGATAATTACAGTATCCTTTGTAAAGGAGTATTTTCAAAGTTTTTGTACAACAATAATCAATTGTGTGTTTATGATGAAAAAAGTGTATATTTGATTGATCTAAAGCAAAAGAAGCTTTTAGACACGCTTTCTATTTCTGATTTTGAAAACAAGTACAATACTGATTCATTCAAAGAATACACACTGGGTTGAATAATATGAATTGATATGAAGCAAGGGATGGTTCCTTGGTGTCGCAAAGTAAATAACTGAATACAGAGAACCGTCCCACGTATTCCATTGAGGGGTGACCAATAATATGAATGAAAAGAATAAAGTTTTGCTATCTGTTTTAATTGCTATGTTAATATTATTAGTAGTAATTAGTTGCATTCATTTTTTTAATATTTTTGATAAGCCTTTAATCATGCATTCCTTTTTTATTATTTCATTATTAGTTATACTGCTTATAACACTCGTTATTTGCTTGATATATCTTCTTGATTTAATTTAACAGGGAAAATAAAACGGGGGACGGTTCTTCGTTTTACAATGAAAAAAATTAATACAGAGAACCGTCCCCTGTATTCCACAATAGCTTAATACAGAGAACACCGTCCCCTGTAATCTTTTGCAGGAAAATTAGCATAGGAGGTTTTGTATGAAAAATAAAAAAATTAGAATTATTTTAATTGCCGTTGTTGCTTTTATAGCAATAACTGCTCTTGTTCAAAACATGCTTCCCAAAAATATTAACGATGATTTCGGTATTGATATTAATCCGGTTAAAAACACAGAGTATATAGGCGATAGCCATACTATCGGAGGTCAAACTCTATATGTCTATTCATTTTTAAATAATTCTTCTGATAATAATGAATACGAATTTGTTGTTACTATAGCGAAAGTTGAGGGACTTTTAAATAACAGACACAACATTTATGTTAATTTCACTATTGAAGAAAATGAGATGATTAATCCAAGCTATCATAACATTGTTCTACATCCGCAATATGAAATAAAGAAAGGCAATAAGTATTACGGTTCAGTATATGTGGGAGCTGTGCCTGCTGATTGCAAAAAGTTAAAAATTGATGGAGTCAATGCAGAATTGAAAGCATATTCATTTGATTTGAACGGAAAGAATGCAAGCTTTAATCTGTATAGCTGCTTTGTTGAACAAGATAGCTATCCCGATAGTGTTGATATTGAATATGAATAAAACGAACTGACAGTATTTCAATAATCTATAAAAACATTTAAGGCGGATTCAATATCCGCCTTGTTTTTTTGTTTATTTTTAATTTAGACAAAAGTTTTTCTTAATCTATTGAAAATTTGTATAAATTTATATATAATAATATGGACTAATTAAGAAAGGGGAGTCCCTATGGGAGAAACTAAACAAAAAAAGTCACTAAAACAGATAGTCGGCGACTTAATTACTGCCCTTAAGACTAACTGGAAAACTCCGAAACCGGGCGAGTACACCAATATCAGAGAGTTCCTTCAATACTGCTTTGGTATGATGGGTATCTGCGGTTTCACATTCATCTGTAACGATACCGTTGCTTTCACGGCAGGTTATCTTTGCGGTTCTATTTTTGAAATCAAGTTAATGGATTTCACAGTCATTACAATTCTTGCACTCATTGTTAAGTATGCAACGCTTTATCTTGAGTCACTGAGTATGACCATTTTTGAAAACCTCGGTAAGCTTTCAAAGAAACAAGGTAAGATTGCTGCAATTTCATTTATTGCGTGCACTATTGTTGGTATTGGATTCTATTTCATTCCCCAGGAGCCGTTTGAAGCAATTATCAAGGGTATGCCTCAGATTATTGCAAACATCCTTGTTATAACGGGTGTTGGCGGTCTTGTTAACTGGTTCTTAAGAGCTAAGTTCTGTCAGAAATACGGCAGATATAAGCCCTTCCTTGTTATGTACGGAATCCCTGTAACAATCATTACCTGCATTATTCCGTTCGTTCCAACAACTCTTGATTACACAACAAAGCTTGTTATTCTCCATTTCTTATTTACATTAAGAACAAGATTTTCTGCTTTGTATCAGGATAACCCGAAGGCTATCATCGCTCTTATTACTCCTAACACTGTTGAGCGTCAGAAGTATTATTCAATCGGAGCTATTTTCCTCGGCTTCTTCCGTTCAATCTTCAGAATCATATTCCCGATTATGATTCAGCAGACAGGCGGCTACCTCAGCGTTAAATCCTATCAGGTATTCGTTCCGATTATCTCCATTGCTTCTGTATTAATGGGCTTTATGATTATCGGAGTTAAGGAAAGAGTTGCTGAAAACAGAGAGGCAACGCCGAAAATCAGTTTCAAAAAGAGTGCTAAAACTCTTTTGAAGAATAAATATTTCTGGATAGTTAATATCGCATCCACCTTCGGCTTGTGGAATGCAATCGCAGACGGCGTTATTAACTACTGCCTGATTTACTCACTTCGTATTGAGTGGTTCACGGGTATTATCAGCCTGCTTGGTATTTCATCCGTTGCAGGTAACCTGTTAACTCCTCTCATGGTTAAAAAATTCGATAAGAAAAAATCAATTATCTTCTTCCGTACTGCGTGGATGATTATTACTGCAGGATATCTTCTCGGCTTACATAACGGCAACAGCGTTCCGCTGCTTGCACTTATGATTTTCCTCAGAAGCGGTATGTCGGCTGCTTGTAACGGTATTACAGACGGTCTTAATGCAGATATTCTCGACTATCATCAGTGGAAAACAGGCGAGCGTGCAGATAATATGATTAACATATTCGGATGGTTCACAACTCCCGTTGCAACCCTTCTCGGACTTGTTTCGCCCGCACTCTTCAAGCTCAGCGGCTTCACTTCCGACTGGGACGTTCTCTTCGACGACACCGTATTCACAAAGGTTATGGAAACATATGTAATTCTGGGAGTTGTCGGATTGCTGTTGTCAACGCTTCCGTTCCTGTTCTACGACCTCACTGCAGAAATGCATGATAAATGTGTTGCTGAAATTGCTGAAAGAGAAGCTGCTCTTAAAGGCGAAGCTATAGTTGATACAGATGATTCGGATGAAACCGATGATTCTGAAAGCGATGAAGTAACTGACGAAGTAACAGAGGAGGTAACTGCATAATGAAAGCTAAAAGAATTATTACCTTGCTGCTTACTCTGACTGTTATCGCAGCTTGTTTCTCAGGCTGTAAGCTCAGCTTCACTTCAACCGACCCGCTTGATAACTCAAAATTCAAGCTTGAAAAGGGCGAAATCGCAATAACCGGCTACACAGACAGAACAACTATTAAGGAATATAACATTCCTGCAGAATATGAGATAGACGGCAAAAGCTATCCCATCACCAAGATTGCCGATTTCGGTATTTGCAATGCTGAATCATTAACAAAAATAACCATCGGCAAAAATGTTAAGGAAATCGGTTCATGGGCAATGACAAACAACCAGAGATTGGTTGAATTTGCAGTTGACCCCGAAAATGAGTATTTCACAGCTGTTGACGGTGTTTTATTCACAAAGGATATGAAAACTATTGTTTATTATCCTCCTGCAAAGGGTGTTGAATTTGATAAATACGGTCAGGTTAAGCTTAAGAAAGAAAAGATTAAAATCGGTAAGGATAAAGAAGAGGTTGAAACCTATAAGGATATTCCAACCTATGAAATTCCCGACGAAGTTGAAGAAATTGCACCTAAGGCATTCTATAAATGTTATTTCCTTAATATAACTCATTTCCCGAAAAACTTAAAAACAATCGGTGAAAAAGCCTTTTTCCAGGTTTATGAGCTTCTTGATTTTGATATGCCTGAAACTTTGGAATATATCGGCAAAGATGCGTTTGCATATGTTGATAAGATTACTAAAGTTAAAATCGGCTCAAACATCAAAGAAATCGGCGATTATGCATTCTTTAACTGCACAAGACTTAATGATATCAAAATTAATAAAAAAGAATCAGATATTAAGCTTGGAACAAAGTGGCAGCCCACTGCAAAAGGCAGAATAAGAAAGGAATGCACAGTAAAATTTGAATAATAATAAAAATAAGAGTTGTCGAGTGACAACTCTTATTTTTTTACTTATTCTCGGCGCCCTTAATTAAAGGGAGCTGTCGCATTTATGCGATTGAGGGATTAACTATAAAGTATTCAAATCATAAGGCGTTTTCTGATAAACAAAGTAGTTAAGCCAGTTGTTGAAAAGAATATTTGCAGCGCCCTTCCAGTTCATCTGCGGAACGCGTTTTATATCATTGTTCGGGAAGTAGTTATAAGGCATATCAATATCAAGCCCTTTTTCAACATCCCTGAAATATTCCTTTGCAAGTGTGTCTCTGTCATATTCGCTGTGACCTGTGATGAAAAACTTCCTGCAAGCCATATCCGAAATAATGTGAACGCCCGAATATTCGCTGTATGATATAATCTGCAAATCCTTAACCTTTGCAATATCCGCCATTCTTATTTCAGTGTGACGGGAATGGGGAACATAGAATAAATCGTCGAGCCCCCTCATAAGCGGATGTGTTTCATCAAGGGAATAGTGGGGGAATACACCGAAAACTTTTTTGTCGGTTTTGTATTTCTTAATTCCGTAATAATAATAAAGCCCTGCCTGAGCGCCCCAGCAAATATGCCAGGTGGAATAAACATTGTGCTTGCTCCAATCCATAATCTTGCAAAGCTCTTCCCAGTAGTCAACCTCTTCATATTCAAGATGCTCAACGGGCGCGCCCGTTATAATCATTCCGTCATATCTGTTGTCTTTAATCTGGTCGAAGGTCCAGTAGAATTTATCCATATGGCTTTTAGGAACATTTTTAGCTTCGTGAGTTTCAACCTGAAGAAAGTCAACATCAATCTGAAGCGGAGAATTGGAAAGCAGCCTTAAAAGCTGTGTTTCTGTTTCAAGCTTTGTGGGCATCAGATTAAGTATTATAATCTTAAGCGGTCTGATATCCTGCGTATCAGCGCGCAAATTGCTCATAACAAATATGTTTTCCATTTCAAGCCTCTGCTTTGCAGGAAGCTCGTTATCAATTCTGATAGGCAAAATATCACCCCCTTAATTTGTTTACTTTTGCCATTATATCAAATGTTTTTGTCAAATTCAAGTATATATATTATATACATTATATATATTGCTTGGTGATTCGTTTAAATGAAGCAATTTGTACTTAAGTTTTAAAATAAATATCTAACAATTTGTTATAATTGTTACAATTTAAAAAAAATCGATTTTTTTGAAAAAAATTGTTGACAAACAAATACTGATTTGATATTATATACAAGCTGCTTGTGAAGAGAAGCAGGCAAGGACCTTGAAAATTAAACAACGATGAAAAGGAACCCGATTTAAATTTTAAATTGAGTTAACTAACTCCCGCT
>SVQE01000021.1 GCA_015065505.1 Oscillospiraceae bacterium | reverse complement strand
GTAAGACAAAAAGCGGAAAAAGGGGCGTGAAATATGCAATTTAAGGCTTACTGGGTTCGAATCCCTAATGCCTAACCGAAAACTTGCAACTCGGAGCTCGAAGCTCGCAACTTATTTTATAATTTACATAAAAAATATTGTAAATTGATAAAAGTTATTGTATAATATTTCTGTTAATAAATTTTTCATTAACGAAAGGAGTATTATTTAGTGAAACATCCTGAAATTATCAAAAAGATGAGTCTTGAGCAAAAAGCTTCGTTTGTATCGGGCTTTGACTACTGGCATCTTGAGGAAGCACCCGAACTCGGACTTCCGAAAATTATGGTTACAGACGGCCCTCACGGACTCAGAAAGCAAAACACAGATAAGAAAACTTCAAACGGCATTGGTCTTGGAAATTCGGTTCCTGCAACCTGTTTTCCGCCTGCTGCAACTTCCTCCTGTTCATGGGACCCCGAGCTTCTTGAAAAAGCAGGCGAGGCAATGGGCGAGGAATGCCTTAAAGAGCAGGTTTCAGTTCTTCTCGGACCCGGAACAAATATCAAGCGTTCTCCCGTTTGCGGAAGAAACTTCGAGTATTTCAGCGAGGACCCGTATCTTGCAGGTAAGTGCTCTGCAGCAGTTATCAAGGGTATTCAGAGCAAGGGCGTTGGTACTTCACTTAAGCATTTCTGCGCTAATTCACAGGAAGCTTTCAGAATGGTTATCGACGAGATTATTGATGAAAGAACTCTTCGCGAAACATATCTTCCTGCATTTGAAATCGCAATTAAGGAAGCTCAGCCGTGGACAGTTATGAATTCATATAACAAGATTAACGGCGTATATGCTTCTCAGAATGCTCACACCCAGCAGGAAATCGCAAGAGGCGAGTGGGGCTTTGAAGGCTTATTCGTAACAGACTGGGGTTCATCGGTTGACCGTATTCCCGGACTTATCAACGGAACAGACCTTGAAATGCCAACCTCGGGTGCTCTTAATCAGAAGAAAATTATTGAAGCAGTTAAGAACGGTGAGCTTGACGAGGCAATTCTTGATGAAAGAGTTGACACAGTTGTTGACTTAATCGTTAAATCAAAGCCTGCGCTTGAAGAAAAGCACACCTTCAGCTTTGAAGAGCATAATGAAATCGCTGCGAGAATTGCAGAGGGCTCAATGCAGCTTCTTAAAAATGACGGTAACATTCTTCCTCTTAAAGCAGGTCAGAAGGTTGCAGTTATCGGTGAGATGGCTGAGTCTCCCCGTTTCCAGGGCGCAGGTTCATCTGTTATCAATCCTTCAAATCTTGATAACGCGCTCGATAATCTTAAGGCTCTCGGCGTTGATGTTACATATGCAAAGGGCTACGATAAGAGTAAGAATGAAATTGACGCACAGCTCTTTGATGAGGCTGAAAGCATTGCTAAGGATGCAGATGTTGCAATCGTATTCGCAGGCTTAACAGAGGAATTCGAAGGCGAAGGCTACGACAGAGAAACCATCGAAATGCCCTCAAGCCACAATGCGCTTATTGAAAGAATTGCACTTGCAAATGAAAACACAGTTGTTGTTCTTGCAGGCGGTTCGGTTGTTCTTATGCCGTGGCTCAACAATGTTAAGGCGCTTCTTAACTCAGGTCTTGGCGGACAGGCTGGCGGTATTGCCGTTGCAAGAATTTTAACCGGTGCTGTTAACCCCTCGGGTAAAACAACCGAAACATATCCGCGCTTCTTCGAGGATAACCCGACCTTCGGCAACTATCCGGGCGGACCTGTTACAAGTGAACACAGAGAAAGCGTTTTCATCGGCTATAAATACTATGATTCAGCTGATATGGAAGTTGTTTTCCCGTTCGGCTTCGGTCTTTCATACACAACATTTGAATACAGCGACCTCAAGGTTTCTGCAAAGAGCATTAAGGATACAGATACTCTAACCGTTTCGTTCAAGGTTAAGAATACGGGCGATGTTGACGGCGCTGAAATTGCTCAGCTCTATGTTGCGGATAAGGAATCAACAATTTTCCGTCCCGTTAAAGAGCTTCGTGAATTCAAAAAGGTATTCCTTAAGGCAGGCGAAGAAACCGAAATCACCTTTGAACTCGGCAAGAGAGCGTTTGCATTCTATAATGTTAATATCAACGATTGGTGCGTTGAAACAGGCGAATTTGATATTCTCGTCGGCGCATCAAGCAGGGACATCAAGCTTTGCGAAACCGTTAAGGTTGAGGGAACAGTTGAATGCGAAATCCCCGATTACAGAGCAACCGCACCTAACTACTATAACAATGTTGCAGGCATCACAAGGGATGATTTTGCAGCAGTTTACGGCGAGCTTCCGAACCCCGATATTGATGTTAACAAGAAGATTGATATATATTGCTGTCTTAACGACGCACGCCACACCAAGTGGGGCGGCAAGCTTTGCAGAATGATTGAAAAGATTATGAGCAAGGCAGGCTCGGCAGAAAACGGCGACGGCAAGATGCTTGCCGCTATGGCAACCCAGATTCCGATTCGTAACTTCATTGCAATGAGTATGGGCGTTTTCTCACCAAAGATGGCTGACGGACTTCTTAAGATGCTCAACGATGATGAATCAAGCTTTGTAGGCTTCAATATGATTTTCTGGCGCCTCGGCGGAGCTCTTACAAGACTTCCGAAATTGTTAAAGTCAATATAACATCTAAAACCTTCCCCTTGAGGGGAAGGTGTCACGAAGTGACGGATGAGGTGTCTTTCGTTTTTGATTGCTTTCAAAAACTGTGCTTAAGAGATAACACACCTCATCCACCGCAAGCGGTCCCCCTTCTCCTCAAGGAGAAGGTGTGAGGCTTAAAAGAGGTGTAGACATTATGAAAAAACTATTTAAATCAATCCTTTGCATAGCGCTTACAGCGCTTATGGCGTTCTCAAGTGCTTCAATCGCATTTGCAAAGGAAGAGGTTGTTCCGGTTATTCTTATTCATGGACTCGGTGCAAACCCTGTTTATGAGAATGTAGGAACAGATAATCAGAAGGAAATTGCTAATCTCGGCTTGGGCGATAATCTTGTTACAGCAATTCTCTCAAATAACGACCTTGTTTGCGAAGTGCTTAAAATGATGGAGCCCGAAAGAGATGTTGATGAGGATAAGCTTATCAACGCACTTGCAAAAATGACTGCAAACACAAATCTTAACTGCGATAAAAACGGCAATGTTAAAGATGGTCAGGGCGTTATAAACTACTGGACCGAGCCGCTTTCAAAGCACACAAGCTATTATAAGGACGCAACTGTTGCCGAAAGTGCCATTGCGCGTCAGCTTTGTAAGGAAGTGGGCGCAAAGAATGTTTATTGCTTTAATTACGACTGGCGTCAGGATATCTGCAAAACAGCGAAGGACCTCAATTCCTATATCAAAAAGATAAAGAAACAAAGGGGCTGCAAGAAGGTTTCACTTGTTGGCTGTTCGCTCGGAGGAGCAGTGCTTTCTGCATATATTGATGCTTATAAATCAAATAAGGATGTAAGCCGTTATGTTTTCGTTAACCCTGCAATTATGGGCGTTGATGTTTCAAGAGCATATGCGCTTGATATCAAGTTTGATAAGAAGAGCATTATTCAGTATCTCGACTGTATGGAGGGCGCTTATAATAACGGCTCTTCCGCAGCGCTTTTCAGAATGATTTATGCGCTCGGCGATGTAAGAATCGGCTATGCAGCAGATTATCTTAACGAGTTTGTTAAGAGCAAGAAAAATGTTAAAAAGCTGTTTAACAAGGCTGTTAAGCCGTGGATTGGAAATATTCCATCACTCTGGGAATGCATTCCTTACGACAGCTTTGATAAAGCCGTTAAGGAAATGAGCGCTATCGGCTTCCTTGATAAGAGCAGCGGTCTTTATAAGAAGATTAAGAATTATCACGCTGTTCAGGGAAGAATTAAGAGTAATCTTAAGGCTGTTAAAAAAGGCGGCGCCGAGGTTGCAATTCTTGCTTCCTACGGCACAATGGGCATTCCTGCAACCTCGAAGGCATATAATCAGACCGATGTTCTTATCGACACAAAGTATGCTTCGGCAGGCGCAACAACCGCTAAATACGGCAAGAAGCTCACAGGCAAGAACGCAAAGGGCAAATATGTTTCGGGTGATAAGGTTATTAATGCAAAAACCTGCGCGCTTCCCGATAACACATGGTTCTTGAAGGACGTTCAGCATATGCGCTTCAAATATAACTCCGATGCAACAAAGCTTGTTGCAAGACTTGCAACGGGCAAGGTTAAATGCAATATTTCGGCAGTTAAAAAGAAATACAAAATAACTCAGTTCTCAAAGGAGAACAGCAGCAATAAGCTTGTTAAAGCATAAAAAAAGCCCTCGGAAGAGGGCTTTTTTTACACCTTCCCCTCGAGGCATTCCCCTTGACAGGGGAAATGTCTGCGCAGCAGACAAAGGGGTTAGCCGTCTGCGGCGAGCAAAAGGGGGACCGCTTGCGGTGGATGAGGTGTGTTTTTTTATCGACATAACATATAGACACCTCATCAGTCACTTCGTGACAGCTTCCCCTCAAGGGGAAGCTGTTAAGCTTTATTAACTTTTATTAATAAACTGTTTACAAATTAAATTAATTATGCTATTATAATGTTGGATTAATAGGAACTACCAAAAAGAGGGGGTGAAAAGGAATGAAAAAACGATTTTTTTCGGCATTACTTACAATAGTTATGCTCATTTCTTCCTTTGCGCCCGTAACTTCTTTAGTTCAGGCAGCGGATAAATTCCCGTATTATCCTTATCTTGATGAGGACGGATATTACTACCGTATTTATAACAGCGAGCCCAAGCCGTTTAATACCGACTGGGATTCAGTAGTTGATTATGTTGCAACCGAAATTCAGGCGCGCAAGAAAAGCATAACCATTGAATATGCAACCAAGGACGAAAGCTACGCATATATCTGCAATTCAAAGGTTGACTATGCGCATGTTCCCGGTGCAGAAATTTATGCCGAGATTATGGCGGATGTTGCCGAGCTTATCGGCACCGAAAACTATACAATCGGCGCACACACAACATACGGCTATCCAAACGATACCGACTATCCCTATCAGACGAACCCGAGATACTATCCCTTTACAATCATTCTCAGCTCGATAGAATACACCGACACGGAGTATGATTATTATCCGTATTATAATGAAAATAACGGCAATTACTACCGTATTTCAAATAATGCACCGCTTGCTTTTAACACCGATTATGATGAAATGATTTCATATATCCAGTCAAGGCTTAAAGCAAGAAGAAATACTATAACATATTATTTTGCAACAACGGACGAACAGTTTAAATACACTAAAAACGACGAAGTTAACGATTCTACCGAAGCATGCGAAAACTTCGTGCGTAAGGTTTTCACCGATGTTTATAAAAAAGACAGCGATTTGCCGTCCAATGCATCGGGCGGTGACTATCTGTTTAAATCCATAAAGAATATCGGCTCACACGGCTATACAACATACACAAGCAATCTTGATGACCCTGTTAACGGCGGTAAAAGGTATTATGTATACCGCTTTACGATGAGCAATATCTCTTATTTCACAACTATTGAGCAGGAAGAAAAAATTGCGGTATATTGCTCTGATTTCTCAGAGAGATTTATCAAGCCCGGCGCAAGCGATTATGAAAAGGTTAAAACTATCTACGACTATGTTGTTCGCAACACAAAGTATGACTACGATGTTTTCACTGACCGCGAGCGCTATCCTGTTTCAAGCGAAAGATACACTGTTTCTCACTCAGCTTACGGCGCGATTGTCGGCAATCTTTCTAACCCGGATAATTACAGCTGGAGCAGAAAGGAAACCGTTACGGGGCTGACCGTTATCAGTAATGCAGACCAGGGTCTTGCAGTCTGCGAGGGCTATTCAAAGCTGTTCTATTATCTCTGCGTTATGAACGGAATTCCTTGCCGAATTGTTGACGGCGACTATGTTGAGGAATCGGGCAAGGGCGCGGACCCCCACGAATGGAACTATGTATGGCTTGATGACGGCAGCGGCGACGGATATAAATGGTTTGAGGTTGACACAACCTTTGCTGCACAGAAATCCCTGAAGGATGTTGATATAAACGATTATAACTACTTCCTTTGCGGACGCGAAAACATTAACTTCGGTTATATGAACCATCAGCAGCCCTTCCATATTGACAACACCCCGATTGAAGAGGCGTATGTTATCTATGACTACTGGGGCGATAACGGCGAGGCTGACTATGTTTCGTCGCTTAAGGACTATCAGTTCAGAAAGATAAACTTTTCAAATGTTGATGCACTTGAAAACGGATATGTTGTTCGCCGTTCAACCGTTTATGAGGGCGAGGATATAGTCAGGGTTGCGCTTATTTATTCAACTAAGGACGACCAGTATATCATAAACAGGGATGATGACGGTCACACGCTTCCAACCGATATTCACGGCTTTATCTATAACGGCAAAGCGCAGTCGGTCTATGAGGTTGTTATTCCGTATCTTGATATAAAGGAATATGATGTGCCCAAGCGAAGCGACATTATTGATGCAGGCACATACGAAATGACCTTAAAAGGCGCAAACAATACTTCGGCTACGGTTTCGTTCAAGGTTATTCCGATGGATATGGATAATTCGCATGAGGATAACTACGACGATGAATCCGTTGTTATTCAGAACAGCGCTGTTTTTACGGGAAATGTTGTTGTTCCGCAAACAAATATTGTTGACGGTTATAAAAACAAGCTCACCGAGGGCGTTGATTACAGAATAGATGCATATTCCGATGCAAACCACACTAAAAAGACGGTTATTCAGGATATAGGAACCTATTATGTTGATATCAACTATGATGCAGGTAATAACTATTCGGGTCACTACTATCTGACCTTTGTTGTTGAAAAGGTTGGTATGGACCAGCTTGAAATCAGCGAATTTGAATTCCCGTATCTGCCCGAATCCATAAGGGAACAGAATGGCTATACAACTCCTGCGCTTTACTATAAAGCAGGTGCGCTGAATATGAAAATCGGCGACCACAGCGTCAGAGTTGATACTGATTACAGCGTTTCTTCCATAGGCGGTTTAAGCTGGGGCGAAAGCGGAAGACTTATCTTCACAGGGCTTTCATCAAGCGAAACTATCGCAACCGGAAGCAAGAAGGAAATCAAGTATACCGTATCCGAAAAATACGATATAACCAAGGTTGGTCTTGACGGCGCATATGCCGACAGCAACAAAACCAATCAATATACATATAATAATGGGCGAGCAATTAAACCCGTTAAATTCGATAACCTTGATAAATTCCTTATTCAGGGTGAGGATTATATTATTGACGGCTATTCAAACAACACAGATGCAGGCGAGGCAAGCGTTAAGATTAAGGGTATAAACGGCTGCACAGGCACCGTTACTATGCACTTCCGCATAAATCCTGCAAGCCTTAGCAAGTGCGTTATTGACGCAACGGGCGGCAAGCTTAACAGCATAACCTATAACGGCACAAATCTTGTTAAGGATAAAGATTATAAAGAAGAAGTTAAAACAATAACCGGCGGATATAAGATTCTTGTAACGGGCATTAACAATTTCAGCGGAACCTACACAATTAATGTTAAGGGAACTCTTATTAAGCCCACATCAAGCGGCAACTATGCAAAGCTTGCAACAACCAAATACACATATGACGGCAAGGTGAAGAAACCTGCTGTTACCGTTTACAACAAAAACAAGAAAGCGATTAACCCGAATTACTACACAGTTACTTATTCGGCAAACAAGAATGTAGGAACGGGCAAGGCAACTGTTAAATTTAAAAACGGCTACAGCGGCACTATGACCTATACCTTCGTAATAAATCCGAAGGGAACAACCATTTCAAGCGTAAGCGCCGCAAGCAAGGCTTTTACCGTTAAGTGGAAGAAGCAGGCAACGCAGACCACGGGTTATGAAATTCAGTGTGCAACGGATTCCAAGTTTACAAAGAATAAAAAGACCGTTACCGTAACGAGCAATTCAACAACCTCAAAGAAGGTAACAGGACTCAAAGCCAAGAAAACCTATTATGTTCGATTAAGAACATATAAAACGGTTTCGGGCAAGAAATACTACTCGGGCTGGACATCGGCAAAAACTGTTAAAACAAAATAAGGCAGGCGGCGCCTGCCTTATTCTTTTAGTGGTTAGTGGATAGTGGTTAGTGGGTAGTAGGGGAGGCTCTCCCGAGCCTACCGCTGAAAATACAAATAAAAAATCGCAGGCTAACCTGCGATTTTCTTATTTATACTTTCTTTTACGTGCTGCTTCAGACTTTTTCTTACGAGCAACGGAAGGTTTTTCGTAATGCTCTCTTTTTCTAACTTCCTGGATGATGCCATCACGAGAAGTCTGGCGCTTAAATCTTCTGAGTGCGCTATCAAGAGATTCATTCTCTTTAACTTTAACCTGACTCACTGTTTTCCCTCCTTGCTCTTTACAGTTTTCGCATAGATTATATACAAATAGACAGTGGTTGTCAAGCGTTTTATCAAATTATGTTAAAAATATAAAAATTTATTTTTTTGCTGACAATATTTGTCGATTCTATTTGGCAATTATAACGGCGAAAACCGCTTAAATACTATGTTTTATCGATGATGCTTTTGATTTCGGGCTGTTATATGTTTTGCTTTTCTTTGTGACAAAACAAACAGTTTTGTAATAATAAGTTTTGTTTTTGCCAACATTCTTATCCGTCCACGAGGATGTTTCTGGATTGCTGATTGTTTTAACAAGCGTGTATGTTCCGTTTTCAGAGGTTGCTCTGTAAATGTTATAGCCGCTTGCATAGTCCTTTGCTGTCCAGCTGACTCTGATACCCGTTGACTTGTTTTTCAGAGTCGGAGCGCCGGGGGTGGGGGGAAGCGCCTTTTTGCTGATTTGAGCTGAATATGAGCCGCTTCCTATATCGTTTGCAGCCTTAACCCTGAAGGTGTAGTTAACACCGAGGGTGAGCTTTGAAATAACCTTGCTTGTTGAGCTCGTTGCTGAGGCTTCGCTCCATTTCTTATCGCCATCAGCCTTATACTGAACAATGTATTTATTAGCGTTTTTAACTGCCTTCCATTTAACCGTCATTGAAGTTGGGGTTTTTCTTGTTGCAGTAAGTTCAGTAGGCTTTGCAACAGTAACCTTAACTGCTTTTGACGGGAAGGAATACTCTGAATAAACTAATTTGCTGCCCGATTTTACAAAGCTTTTAACCTTGTAGTAATATTCGGTGTTATATGCAACATCAATATCGGTGAATTTGCCGAGCTTTTCATCATCCACACAGCCTGCAAGCGCGTAAACTCCGTTCTTATCGAGGCTTCTGTAAATCATATAGCCGTCAACATCGCTGCAGGGCGAATATGAAACAACTATTCCTTTTGCGCTTGCAGCAACCGAGGTTATGCTTTCCTGCTTTGGAATTGCCGTGAACTTAATCTCTGTGTAGTCTCCGCTGCCGAGTGAGGTTGACTGACGGCAATAGAAGTTATACGAAGCGCCGGCTGTAAGATTTTTAATAATAACAGTATTATCCGTTGTTTTTGTAAGCGGAATAAAGTTCTTGTTTTTTGAATCGGTTACATAGTAATTGAAAGTGTCGTTTTTGCCCTTTGCCGAAAGGCTGACTTCAACCTCTGTTGAGTGAATGTTTCTGTATGTAACCTCGGGCTTTTGCAGAGTGTACGCGCCGCTGATTGCCTTTGAGGTTGTTGAATATTCACCGCTGTCGGTTTTAATATATCTTTCAATTTTATAATAATAAGTTTTACCGTAGGTTATTTTTTTATCGAGATATGTTCCCGTTGAATTATCGGTTATGGTTTTAATTTTTGAAAAATCTTTTGATGAGCTTTCGCTTTTATAAATTCTTATTCCCGTAATATCGCTGCGCTTTGTCCAGCTTAAGGTTAAGCCGCTGCTTTCGGGTGTGAACTTAATAACCGTAAGGGTTGGGGGAAGCACCTGCTTTGTAACAACATCGCTGTAATTCATCCACTTTGAGCCAACATATGCCGCAACGCGGAAATCATATTTCTTGCCAACGGTCAGATATTTAACATCATATGAAAGTGAAGTTAAGCTGTCGCTTGCAGTTATGTATTTCGAGGCGCTTGCTTCCTTGTATTGAAGCTTGTATTTCGTTGCGCCGATTATTTTATCCCAGCTGATTTTAATTGAATTTGTTGAACTTCTTTCAGTGCTGATAGTGGGTATTGCCGCGCCGACAAGATAGAATTTGCTTTCATATTTTGAATAGCGGTTTATTGTTATTCCGACTCCGCCTGCCTTCATTGTTGAATAAAACATTGCGTTAAGCGAATAAAGCGAGCCATCGGAATTTCTTTCGGTCTGAGTGGGATTCTTGCGGAAGCTGTCCCAGTATATATCGTCAATATGGCAGGAAGCTCTGTCATAGGGCGGAACATTGTAGTTTGAATGAAGTATGCTCAGTTTTTTGTCGCTGATGCTCTGAACCATAAAGGTGTGCGTTTTGTTAACGCCCGTATTATATGCGCCGTAGTGAACAACATCACCCGGAGCGGCGTATTTAACAAAGAATGAAATAATGTTTTCAACATCGGCGCTCGTCGGCGTTTTATTCGCCGTTTCAAAGGTTGCAACGGTGTAGTAATTGCCCGAAGCGTGCTTTGCCTTATAGTTTGAATATAAACCCTCGCCGTTATAGCCAACGCCGAAAAGCTTTTCGCAAACTGCTGAAACAAAGCCGTAGCAGTTATATAAAACAGCTGCGTTTTTCCCGGGAATAAAGCCCGTTGTTTTTTCTATTTCAATAAGCCTGTCCTCAGCATATGCTTTGGATTCCGCAAAGCTGTTTGAGGCAGAGACAGTGCAGACGGAAAAAAGCATTAAAAATGCAAGAAATAAAGATAAAATCCTTTTCATTTTTCCACCCCTCTCATCAAAACGGCTATTATTATACCACAATTCGCCCGTGAGGTCAAATTGCTGTGCGTGGCGCGTTGTTATAATCGGAGCGAAGCAACATAAAACTTCACTCTCAACTATCCACCCTCCGCACTTAAAAATCATAATTTGATTATTGATTTATAATTTATATTCTGTTATAATATTATCCAATAAATTTAAGGGGTGCAGTATGAAAAGCTTTCTGAGAAAAAGTGCTTTGCTTATTCTCTGCGTTTGTTTGGCGGCAAGCGTTTTTTCATCGTGCTCGAAGAAAGATAAATATATTGATTTCATTTATCCGTTTTCGGGTGATGTTAATTCCTACGACCCTCAGGTTGCTTCAACCTCTGATGAGTATTTAATTATTGAAAACACCTTTGAAGGTCTTATCAGAATTGATGATGAGGGCAATATTCAAAGCGGCTGCGCTGAGAGCTGGAATATTTCCGATGACGGCTTAACCTACACCTTCAAAATAAGAAAAGGGCTTAAATGGGATATCAATGTTGAAAAATACACCCAGGGCGATAACAAGGGCAAGTTCAAAGACAGCAGACTTGAAATGCTCGGATATGAGTTCAACCCCGATATAACCGCTGCTGATTTTGTGTTTGCGCTTCAAAGAGCAGTAAGTCCCGAAACAAAATGCCCGCTGTTTTCTTCGCTTTCGTCGATTGAAAATGCCATTGAAATAAACAGCGGCAAGAAAAAGCGCGATACCCTCGGCGTTAAAGCCGTTGATACCTATACTCTTGAAATCAGACTTAAAAGCCCCGATGAAGCATTTATGGAAGCACTCACAAGCGCCGCAGCAATGCCGTGCAATGAAGAATTCTTTAATGCAACAAAGGGCAGATACGGACTTTCAACAACTTACACTCTGTTTAACGGACAGTTCTATGTTAATCAGATTCTTGAAAGCTCATATCTTCTGAAAAAGAATGACTATTACACGGGCGAATTTCCTGCAAAGGCAGGCGAGCTCACTTTAAAAATCCCTACTGATGAGGATAAGGATAAAACCGTTGAAAGAATTGCAAACGGCTATTATGACGCGGCTTATATTTCGTTTAAAGAAAGCGAACAGCTTGCAAACGACGATAGTTTAACCTTTACGCCTTATAACGATACAACGCTTGCCTTTGTTTTCAACACAAACGGCGAGATATTCCAGAGCAAAACAATGCGTCAGGCGTTCTGTCTCGGTTTTTCAAGAGACGGCGAAAACCTGAAGGACTATTTTGTTCCTGCATTAAATCTTGTTCCGTCGTCCTCCAAGATTGGCGCAAACAACGCCTCAAAGGCAATGGGAACAACGATTAAGAAACAGAATCAGGAAAAGAGCTGCGAGCTTTTCAAAAAGGCTGTTGATGTTCTTGCAGTAAATGAAATAACCGTAACCGTTTTAACAACACCCGAGTATGAGGAATGTGTTAAATTCTTAATTCAGGGCATTCAAAGCGGTATAGGCGCTCAGACAAGAAATAACAAGGGCGAGGCGATAACTTTTACATTAAAGGTTAAAACCCTTGAATCCTCTGAAATGAAAACTGCAATGGCGAAGGGCGAATACGATATGGCGTTTGTTGAATACAAGGCAACAAACGATTCTGCAATTTTCTTCCTGCATAATTCATTTTCGGGCAAGAGCGGCTTTGATTCCGATAAGCTTGATAAAGAGCTTGAAAACGCCGAAAAAGCAGATACGCTTAATAAAAAAGCCGAGCATATCAAACAAGCGGAAAGCATTATAATTGAATCTTATTCCGTTTGCCCCGTTATCTGGGAAACCAATTATTTTGCTCAGGCAAAGGGCGTAAGCTCAGTTCAGTTCCATGCAGGAACGGGAAGGGTTAGTTTTATAAATGCAGACAGGGAATAAATCTAAAAAAGCGTCAATAGTCTTTTGGATTCTTACTGCCGCAGTTATGGGGCTAGTGTTTTACTTCTCTTCACGCCCTGCGGATGAATCCGCGATGCAGAGCAATTTTGTTCTTGATTTGCTGACTAAGCTTTTCGGCGATGTTGAGCTTTCTGATTACATAGTGAGAAAAGGCGCGCATTTTTCTGAATTTGCACTTCTTTGCTTTTTGTTTAACTGGTCGTTTTATTTCACCTGCGGCAAAACAAAAAGAATACTCTCGCTCTGTTTAACCTCGGCTTATGCCGCAAGCGATGAATTTCATCAGATGTTTGTTGAGGGGCGTGCCTGCGAAATCAAAGACTGGGCAATAGATACCTCGGGCGCTGCAGCAGGCTTGTTTGCATTCATAGTGCTTTTACTGATAGTTAAGAAAATTGTTGACAGAAAAAAACAATAGTTCTAATATATAAATCAAATCCAGAGAGGAAAAAATATGAACGTTATTAAATTTGAAAATGAAGAGCAAATCGGCGTTGCTGCCGGATATTATATGTGCGGTCAGGTGCTTCAGAAGCCCGATTCCGTTTTAGGTCTTGCAACGGGCTCAACCCCCGTTAAAGCATATAAGCATATGATTGAGCTTTATAATCAGAAGGCTGTCGATTTTTCAAAGGTTACAACCTTCAACCTTGATGAATATGTTAATCTTGATGTAAGAGACAGAAATTCATACCACACCTTTATGTATGAAAACCTTTTCGACCACATCAACATTCCCGACAGAAATATCAATTTCCTCGACGGTAATGCACCTGATCTGGAAGAGGAGTGCCGTGCATATGAAAGAAGAATAAAGAGGGCAGGCGGAATTGATATTCAGCTTCTCGGTATCGGCTCAAACGGTCATATTGCATTTAATGAGCCTGCCGATTCCTTCCAGCGCTGGAGCCATGTTGTTGAGCTTAAGGAATCAACCATTAAGGATAACAGCAGATTCTTTGATAATATTGAAGAGGTTCCGACCCGTGCCGTAACAATGGGTATCGGCTCAATAATGCAGGCTAAGAAAATTCTTATTATCGCACTCGGCGAGCATAAGGCAAAGGCAATTAAACAGCTTATCGACGGTAATGTTACCCCGAGCTGCCCTGCATCAGTTTTGCAGTTCCACACCGATGTTACACTTATGCTTGATAAAGGCGCAGCCTCTCTTATATAAGGCATAGTGCATAGTCGGCGGACGACTGTGAGCGTTCCCTTAACAGCACACGGGGACGTTCCTCCACCGAACCATTCTTATTTGTTGCGCGTTCTGAGGTGCGTCCCCATGGCGCACGAATAGACGCGTTCTCTTTACATCAGTAGTTGATTGGAATGATTAAATGAAAAAACTATTAGCAATAATGCTGTGTGCTGTGATTGCGTTTGCATTTGCGGCATGCAAGAATGATGAAACCGAGGGTATTAAAACCGATTCAGGCGGTGTTTCCCAGCAGAGCGGAGAAGCCTCATCAGAAACCTCCAAGGCTGAAAGCAAGAGCACAACAGCTGCAAAGTCGGACAGCGAGGAAAAGGATGTAAGTCTTCCTTCAACAACAACCCCGATGCCTTCAACAGAGGCAAAGGACGCTATTCCGATTTCTATTGATGATGCAACATTAAGGCTTTCCAAGTTCTACGGAAGCGCTTACCATGTTGAAGAAAAAGAAGAAAAGGAATCGGTTATGTATTATGAGGTTCGCGATAATCTCGGCAACCTTTATGCAAAGGTTGAAGTAAACCTTAAAACCTCGGATGCCAAGGAAACCGTTGAGCATTCGGGCGAAGTTAATACTTTTAATTTATTAGTATAAATAAAAATAATTACGAATTACGAGTTACGAATTACGAATTTTGGTATCTGCCGGTCAATAAGTTTTGGGTGCCGAAAAATGAACGGATGTTTTCATTTAAAGTATTTTTGTAGGGGAGGCTCTCCCGAGCCTCCCACAGCAACAGCGCAACTGTTGCAAATACGGATAAATGAAACGAACCACTCTCAAAGGTCGGGTGTGGAAACCCGACCCTACATGTTCGTCAAATGAAAGTATCCGTTTATAAAAGTAAATGTGAACTTATTGCCCGAGCGAAGCGAGTAACCTCAATTCGTAATCTCGACCAACGGTTCCCAAAATTTGTTTCGGCTTGGAGCGCCGACAAATTTTGACCGTTCGGCAGTTCTTTTTGTTCGCTTCATCTGCCACCGGCAGCGCTCGCAAACGAACCGTCATTCGTAACTCGTAATTCAATAATTGGAGATGATAAAATGTCAGATAAGTTTTATATAACAACCGCCATAGCATATACTTCAAGAAAGCCCCATATCGGAAACAGCTATGAAATTGTTTTAACCGATGCTATTGCAAGGTATAAAAGAATGCAGGGCAAGGATGTTTTCTTCCTTACCGGAACCGATGAGCACGGCGTTAAGATAGAGGAATATGCAAAGGCAGCAGGTGTTGAGCCGCAGCAGTATGTTGATAAGGTTGCAGGCGAAATAAGGGATATATGCGACCTTCTTAACACAAGCTACGATAAATTCATAAGAACAACCGACCCCGACCATATGAGGGTTATTCAGAAGATATTCAAAAAGCTCTATGAGCAGGATGATATCTATAAGGGCGAATATGAAGGTTTATATTGCACTCCTTGTGAAAGCTTCTGGACCGAAAGTCAGCTTGTTGACGGCAAATGCCCCGACTGCGGCGGAAAGGTTAAGCCTGCGAAAGAGGAGGCTTATTTCCTGCGTCTTTCAAAATATCAGAAGCAGCTTGAGGAGTTCATTGAAAGCAATGAGGACTTCATTTATCCCGAGCTCAGAAAGAAAGAGATGCTTAACAACTTCATTAAACCCGGACTTCAGGATTTATGCGTTTCAAGAACCTCTTTCAAATGGGGAATTCCCGTTGATTTCGACCCCGACCATGTTGTTTATGTATGGATTGATGCGCTTTCCAACTATATAACCGCTATCGGCTATGACCCCGACGGAAGCTCTGATTTATATAAAAAATACTGGCCTGCCGATGTTCATATCATAGGCAAGGATATTGTTCGTTTCCACACGATTTACTGGCCGATTATGCTTATGGCTCTCGGTGAGCCGCTTCCCAAGCAGGTTTTCGGTCATCCGTGGCTGCTTTTCGGCGAGGATAAAATGAGCAAGTCAAAGGGCAATATTATCTATGCGGACGACCTTGTTAATCTTCTCGGCGTTGACGCTGTCAGATATTATCTTCTTTCCGAAATGCCCTACACAAACGACGGCTCAATTTCATACGAAACCATCATTGAAAGATATAATTCAGACCTTGCAAACACAATCGGAAACCTTGTTAACAGAACCGTTGCAATGCAGAAAAAGTATTTCGGCGGAGTTATTCAGAGTCCGTGTGCTGCAGAGAGCGTTGATGATGAGCTTAAAACCCTTGCACTTGAAACAGTCGGCAAGGTTGAAAAATGCATAACCTCCTACAGAATGTCTGATTCTGTTGAGGCAGTATTAAATCTTGCAAAGAGATGCAACAAATATATTGATGAAACAATGCCCTGGGCGCTTGCAAAGGACGAAAGCAAAAAAGAAAGACTCGGAACTGTTTTATATAATCTTCTTGAGGGAATCCGTTTCCTTGCAGTTCTTCTTTCACCCTATATGCCCGAAACAAGCGAAAAGATTTTTGCTCAGATTGGCAGTGATAAAAAGAGCTATGATTCACTTTCCTCCTTCGGAGCACTCGAGGCAGGTAAGTGCGTAAACGAGCCCGTTCCGCTTTTCAACAGAATAGACGCTCAGAAAACCCTTGAAGAAATTGCAAAGCAGCAGGAGGAAGCCGCAAAAGAGGCTGCCGCTGCAAAGCCTAAGGAGATTGAGGGAGTTGCCGAGATTTCCATAGACGATTTTGCAAAGGTTAAGCTCAAAGTTGCAAAGATTAAGGATTGCGAGCCGATTAAAAGGGCTAAGAAGCTTCTTAAACTCAGCGTTGACGACGGCAGCGGCAAGCCGAGACAGATTGTTTCGGGTATTGCGCCGTGGTATAAGCCCGAGGATTTAATAGGCAAAAACGTTATCATTGTTGCAAACCTTAAGCCGGCTAAGCTCTGCGGAGAGCTTTCTCAGGGAATGCTTCTTGCAGGCGATATCGGCGAAAACGATGTTAAGGTTATTTTTGTTGATATGCCCGAAGGCACTAAAATCAGATAAACCTATCAAGGCTTCCCCCTGGGGGGAAGCTGTCAGCGTAAGCTGACTGATGAGGGGTAAAACATTATTATGAATTATTCAAACATTTTTGATACACATAGCCACTATGATGACGAGCAGTTCGATGCAGACAGAGAACTGCTCTTATCTTCTCTTGAGGAGAAGGGGATAACAAACATCATAAGCTGCGGATGTGATTTATCGTCAAGCAAAGCCAATCAGGCACTTGCTCATAAATATGAATATATGTATTTTGCAGCAGGCTTTCATCCCGAAAATCTTGAAGGCTTTTCTCTTGATGATTTAAGCGAAATAATACGCCTTGCAGCTGACGAAAAATGCGTTGCAATCGGTGAAATCGGTCTTGATTACCACTGGATGAGCTCAACAAAAGAGGTGCAAAAGAAATTCTTTGTCGCACAGATGGAGCTTGCAAACGAGCTGAATCTTCCTGTTATAGTACACGACAGAGAAGCGCACGGCGATTCGCTTGAGCTGCTCAAGGAATATAAGCCAAAGGGCGTTATGCACTGCTTTTCGGGCTCTGCCGAAATGGCAAAGGAGATAATAAAGCTCGGAATGTATATAGGAATGAACGGGGTTGTTACCTTCAAAAATGCAAGAAAAAGCCTTGAGGTTGTTAAGGAAATACCGCTCGAAAGGCTATTGATTGAAACCGATTGCCCCTATCTTGCGCCTGTGCCGAACAGGGGAAAGCGAAACGATTCATCGCTTATTCCTTTTATTGCCGAAAGAATCGGAGAGGTTTTGGGAATGAGCGCGCAGGAGATTCTTGATATAACAAATCAGAATGCAAAAAAGCTGTTTTTATAAAATTCAGCTTTTGTGTGTATTAAATATTAATTTTGTTGACTTTAAATTTATATATATGTTATAATATCCAGTAGTTTGAAAAAAGGAGATATGTTTATGAATTGTCCAGTTTGCGGAGCAGAGATAACCAATGATGATAAATTTTGCCCTCTTTGCGGAGCAAAGATTGATGATGTTCAGGAGGAACAGTCCTATGATGAAACAACTGTTCTGACAGAACCCGAACCGCAGCCCGAGGTTGAAGAACAACCCGAGCCTAAGTATGCAGAGTCGCAGCCCGAGCCTGATTATTATCAGCCTGAGCCGCAGTATGCTGAGCCGCAGCCTGAATACTATCAGCCGGAACCTCAGTTCCAGCCCCAGTATCAGCAGCCTCAATATCAGCAACCTCAGTATCAGCAGCCTCTGCCGCAGCCTCAATATCAGCCGCAGTATAATCCGCCGGTTCGTCCGGTTCCTGATAATGAAAGCAGCGCACTCGGAATTTTATCAATTGTTTTTGGATGCATTCCCGGAATGAGACTTATCGGTTTAATTATCGGTTTAGTCGGAAACAGCAGCTGTAAAAAGCCGGAAAACAAAAAGCTTTGCAAAATAGGCGCAATTCTTTCAGGCGTGTTTATTGTGCTTGAAATTATCGGCATCATACTTTATTTCGTATTTATTGTCGGCTTGGTTGCTTTTAGCGAAATGTATTAAAAATCTTCCGCATACCGTTAGGGTGGGCAACTTAGGGATTTGATAGCCTAAAAATGCATCTTTTAGCGAAATACTGCGTTAAAAATGCTCGGAATAAACAAATTATTCCTGTGCTTTTTGCCTTGTCTTTCACAAAAATCTGCTATTTTTAGGTGCAAAGCAATTTTGAAATAGGTATTTTTCGTTAGAACAATGAACAAACAAGGGTTAAGGCTGGCGCCTTAACCCTTGTTTTGAAGCTGTTATAGCGGAAAAGAGCATTTCAAAATCTATTAAATCCCTAAATCGCCCACCCGTTATGCGGATTTCTTTTTGTGCGTATTGACTTATAGACAGTTATCTTTTATTATATATACAATGATTAATATATGGTGATTATTATGAAAATTTTAGTTTTAAATGGACCTAATCTTAATATGACGGGCATCAGAAAAAAGGATGTTTACGGCGCTGAAACCCTTGAGGATATAAATAATTACCTCAGAGAATACGGTGAAAGCATCGGTGCTGAAATGTTTTTCTATCAGTCAAACCACGAAGGCGCATTGATAGATATTATTCATAAATCTAAGGATGAATACGACGGCGTTGTTATCAACGCAGGCGCTTATACCCACTATTCATATGCAATCCGTGACGCGATTGAATGTGTTAACGAGTTCACCCCGTTTGTTGAGGTGCATATGAGCGACATCCATAAGCGCGAGGGCTTCCGCCATATTTCTGTTATAACCGATGTTTGCATCAAGCAGATTTCCGGCTTCGGCAAGGAATCATATAAAATGGGAATCGATTTATTAGCTCATAAGGTATAGTTTAAAACCTCACACCTTCCCCTTGAGGCATTCCCTTTGACAGGGGAAATGTCTGCGCAGCAGACAAAGGGGTTAGCCGTCTGCGGCGAGCAAAAGGGGGACCGCTTGCGGTGGATGAGGTGTGTTTATGTTTCAGCACAGTTACTTAAAGCAATCAAAGACGAAAGACACCTCATCCGTCGGCTCCAAGTATTCGCCGCCACCTTCCCCTCAAGGGGAAGGTGTGAGAAACTCGCAACTTGTAACTTGCAACTATATTAATAATAACTCTTGATTTATTATTTAAAATATAGTAAAATATATCGGTAAAAATATTATTCATATTCAATGGAGGAAAATATTATGATTTCAGCAGGTGATTTCAGAAACGGCGTAACCTTTGAGGAAGACGGAAACGTTTTACAGGTTATTGAATTCCAGCATGTAAAACCCGGAAAGGGCGCAGCTTTTGTAAGAACTAAAACAAAGAATGTTATAACCGGAGCAGTAACCGAAAAGAGCTACAATCCTTCGGCAAAATATCCAACAGCTTTCATAGAGAGAAAGGATATGGCATATTCATATAATGATGACGGACTTTATTATTTCATGGATAACGAAACCTTTGAAATGACTCCCGTATCAGAAAGCGACCTTCCCGATAACTTCAGATTCGTTAAGGAAAACGATATCTGCAAAATCCTTTCATATAAGGGCAAGGTTTTCGGCGTTGAGCCCCCGACATTCGTAACTCTTGAAGTAACCCACACAGAACCCGGCGTTAAGGGCAACACAGCAACAAACACTCTTAAGCCCGCAACTGTTGAAACAGGCGCAGAGATTCGTGTTCCGCTTTTCATCAACGAAGGCGATATGATAAGAATCGACACAAGAACCTGCGAATATATGGAAAGAGCATAAATAAGTTTCGGGTTCCGAGCCCCGAGCTCCGAGTTATTGGGTGCTGCGCACGGCTATAAATAATTGTTTGAGCGAAGCGAGTAACCTGAAACTCGCAACTCGGTACTTGCAGCTTGCAACTTGCTTCGATTGAAAGGAGAAAAAATATGAATACTATCGAAAGCTTAGGCTATCTTAAAGGCTTAATCGACGGTCTTGATTTAGACGAAAACAGCAAGGAAACAAAAGTTTTCAAAGCAATTTTGGATGTTCTTGAAAACCTCAGCGAAGAATTTGACGAGGTTTATGATGAGCTTGAGTTCCAGGGTGAAACCATTGATGCAATCGATGAGGACCTTGCAGAGCTTGAAGAAGATTTCTATGACGATGATGACGACGATGATTACTGGGATGATGAGGATTTCGAGGATTTCGAAGTTGAATGCCCGAATTGCGGCGAAATCATTTCAGTTGACGAAGACACCGTTTTAAGCGGCGATTCAATAGAATGTCCCAACTGCGGTGAAGAACTTGAATTCGAAGTAGAATACGAAGAAGACGAGGACGACGAATAATTAAGCCAAGAGTTAAGAGCCGAATATAACTTTCGGCTCTCAACTCTAATTTTATATCAGGTGTATTATGAAAAAGAAGATAGATATTAAAACCCTTCTTCCTGTTTTAATTCCGCTTATTGCCGCTGTGCTTGTTGTAAGCACTCTTGCAATTTCGGGAAAGATTGCAAAAAACAAGGATGAAGCCTCGCCGAGTGCAACCTTCACTCAGTCCGAGGTTACCGAAACCGAGAAGAAGATTGAAGACTCAAAGGTTACCATTGTTGCAGTTGGCGATAACCTTATTCACGATACGCTTATTGCCGCAGGTATGAACGACAACGGAACAAGGAACTACGAGGCGTTTTACGAAAATATCAGCCCGTATATCAAGGCTGCCGATATTGCTGTTATTAATCAGGAAACAATGCTCGGCGGAGACAGCTTTCCGTTTAAGGGATATCCCTGCTTCAACACTCCGTGGGAGGTTGGCGAAGCTGCAATAGATGCAGGCTTTGATGTTTTCACCTGTGCAACAAACCATTCAATGGATGTTGAAAGAACAGCAGGTATTGAAAAAGAGCTTGAATTCTTTTCAAAGCATCCCGAGGTAACCCATATCGGAACATACGGCAGTGAAGAGGATTATAATGCAATAACTTATTACGAGAAGAACGGCATAACCTTTGCGCTTCTTAACTACACATACGGCACAAACGGTATTTCAATTCCCGAGAATAAGTATTACAGCGTTACTCTTCTTCGTGAAGATAAGGTTAGAAAGGATGTAACCGAGGCTCGCAAGAATGCGGATGTTGTTATCGTTTTCCCGCACTGGGGAACTGAGGACAGCCACGGCATAAATGCCCAGCAGAAGAAATATGTTAAAATATTCTCAGAACTCGGCGTTGATATAGTTATCGGAACACATCCCCATGTTCTTGAACCCGTTGAGTGGGTTAAAAACGAAGAAACCGGCAAGAAAATGCTTGTTTACTATTCACTCGGTAATTTCATAAGCCACCAGGCGCACGCAAACGAGCTTGTGGGCGGTATGGCAGAAATAACCGTTGAACGCGTTGACGGTGAAATTCAGATAACAAATGCAAAGCTTGCGCCCGTTGTTACTTTCTTTAACAGACCAAGCGGCAAATATAAGTTCACAGTTTATAAGTTCAGCGATTACACAAGCGAGCTTGCAAACTCGCAGTCAAGGGACGATTTATCTGTTAAATATGCAGAAAACCTCGCAAAAGAATACATCAGTGAGGAGTTTCTTGATTTGAATTAATACATTGGGGCGGAGCTTCGAATGTGTAGGGCGCGACCACCCGGACGCGCCGTTGCGACAACATATCCGTTTCAATAACAGATGAATGAAACGAACCATTCTCGTTCGGCGATATATTGCGCGATGCGCAATGCGATATTCACAAAGATATTTGTGAGCGATATTTTTTGCACAGCAAAAAGCGATATAATCAAAAATAATTTTGATTGTTGACGGGCGATTTGTGAATTGCCCCTACAAACCAGACTAATCGAAAGGAGCGCGAAATATGGCAAAAACAAAAGAGTCCATACTTAAAGAAGCTAAAGAAAACGGAGTAGAATTTGTCAGATTACAGTTTACCGACTTATTCGGCATTATGAAAAATATTGCTATGCCCGTATCTCAGCTTGAAAAAGCGCTTAACAATGAATGTATGTTCGACGGTTCATCAATAGACGGCTTTGTTCGTATTGATGAAAGTGATATGTATCTTCATCCCGATTTTGATACATGGACCTTGTTCCCGTGGAGAAAGCATCAGAATTCGCAGACAGCAAGACTTATCTGCTCGGTTTATAAAGCAGATAATGAAACCCCATTTGAAGGCGACCCGAGAAATGTTCTTCAGAAGGTTATTGATATGGCAGCTGAAATGGGCTATGGCTTCAATGTTGGTCCTGAGTGCGAGTTCTTCCTTTTCAAAACCGATGAAAACGGCAAGCCCCTTCCCGAGCTTAACGATGAGGCAGGCTATTTCGACCTTAATCCTATTGACCACGGCGAAAACTGCAGAAGGGATATCTGCCTTGCGCTTGAAGAAATGGGCTACACCGTTGAAGCAGCTCACCACGAGGCTGCTCCCGGTCAGCACGAAATCGACTTCAAATTCGGCGATGTTATGACCACTGCGGACAGAGTTATGACCTTTAAGCATGTTGTTAAAACCTATGCAACAAAGCACGGGCTTCACGCAACCTTTATGCCAAAGCCAATCTGCGGTATCAACGGAAGCGGTATGCACACAAATATGAGCCTTTACGACCTTAAAACGGGCAAGAATGTTTTTGATGACCCCAACGGCGAGCTCGGCTTGTCAAAAGAAGCTTTCGGCTTTATCGCAGGAACACTTGAGCATGTTAAGGGCTTAACCGTCTTTGCAAACCCGACTGTTAACTCATATAAAAGACTTGTTCCTGGCTATGAGGCACCGAGCTATCTTACATGGTCAACTTCAAACAGAAGCGTGCTTGTAAGAATCCCTGCATCAAGAGGCAAGGGAACAAGAATTGAGCTCAGAAGCCCCGACCCGACATGTAATCCCTATCTTGAAATGGCGCTCTGCCTTGCAGCAGGACTCGACGGAATTAAACGCGGTCTCACTCCGCAGAATCCCAACGATGAAAACATCTACGCCCTTTCAAAAACGGAGAAAAAGAAAATCGAGCATCTTCCCACAACGCTTAAAGAAGCAATTAAGGAAGCAGAGGCAGACCCGTTCATCCGCGAAGTTCTCGGCGACCATGTTTATAATAACTATATCGCAGGTAAAAAAGCTGAATGGAACGAATACAGACGCACTGTTTCACAGTGGGAAATTGATAAGTATATGATAAACTATTAAAAGGTGCCGAAAGGCACCTTTTAATAATTTGTAAGTGGGTAGTGGGTAGTGAGTAGTGGGTAGTGGGTAGTAAAAATCATTCTTTTGGCTGATATACAAATGTATTATTAATTGTTATAATTAAAATGAAGAAATCTATTTGAAAGGATGATTTTTATGAAAAAAACACTATCAATTCTGTTATCCGTTTTGATGATAACAGCAACAATTACTGCATTGCCGTTTACGGCTAAGGCGCTTGACAGCGGCAAATGCGGAGAATATGTTGAATACACCTTTGATTCGTCAACAGGAACGCTGACGCTCGACGGCGGAGGCGATATGTATGATTACGAATATGGCGAATCTCCGTTTCACGGCAACACAGATATTAAAAAAGTCATTGTTGTTGATAAATATACCAAAAATATTCCCTATGGCATATCGGGCTATGTTCATAAAATCGGCAATTATGCCTTTGCTAAGTGTTCTAATCTTGAAACCGTTGTTCTGGCAAGCAGTAATGCTAATATCGGCGACGGCGCTTTTTACGACTGCTCAAAGCTTGCCGATATTGAGCTTCCAAAAGGAATTGGCGTTATTGGTGAAAATGCATTTTCAGGCTGTTTGAATATTACAGATGTCAAACTCCTTAAGAATATGACAGTTATCAGGAAATATGCCTTCTCTGATTGCGCCGCTTTAGAAACTGTCACAATTTCGGCTAATATTAAAACGATTGAGAAGGGCGCTTTTATAAACTGCACCAAGCTTACAGATGTTTATTATCTCGGCTCGGACGCAGAATGGGACGCTATGAACATCGGTGAAGATAACACCTGCCTCACGGGCGCCGACATTCATCATTATGAAGAGGGCTCCTGCGGTGCAAATGTTAACTATCATATGGATTTCAACACGGGCACTATGACCTTGAGCGGCACGGGCGCAACATATGACTATGACCTCGGCAAAGACCCGCCTTGGGACCAATACTGCGAAAGAAGAATCACTAATCTTGTTGTTAAAAACGGTGTTACAAAAATCGGTCAGCTTGCGTTTATGGGCACCTATGATCTTAAAACCGTCTGGATTTCTTCTTCCGTAAGCAGAATTGACGGAACTGCTTTTAATCTTTGTAATGCAATAACAGATGTTTATTTTGGTTCCACTGAATCAAGGTGGAATACTATAAATTATTCCCCGAATCTTGAACAAGGAACGGTTCATTATCTTTCCGGAATAACTGTTGACAGCGGAAGCTGCGGCGAAAATGCAACTTATACTATTGACGATAGCCGTACGCTGAAAATCAGCGGAACGGGCGCGATAACCGATTATGACAGCGGGGCATCGCCGTTTTATAACAACAGCGATATTCAGACCGTTATAGTTGAAGAAGGAATAACCTCAATCGGCGATTTGTGCTTTGAGGAGTGCACTTCAATCAGAAACGTTTCGCTTGCAGATACTGTAACAAGAATCGGTATGAATTCCTTCAAGCATTGTGCTCAGCTTGAAAAATTCACAATGCCAAACAGCGTAACCGAGCTTGACAGTCTTGCTTTTTCGGCTTGCTACGCGCTGAAAACAATTAATTTTTCAAATACTCTTTCCGCCATCGGCAACAATGCGTTTGATAGCTGCTCGCAGCTTGATAATGTTGTTATTCCCGCAAGCGTTCAGACCATCGGCGCAAATGCCTTCAAAGGCTGCTCCGGAATACATGATGTAACGATTTCCAACGGCGTTCAGACCATCGGCGAATATGCATTCAGGCAATGCACAGGGTTGAAGGTTATAGAAATTCCCGACAGCGTTACAACTATTTCATCAAGAGCTTTTGCCGGTTGTACAAGTTTAACGGCGGCGTATATCGGCGCAGGCGTTACAACCATCTGCGCTCAGGTTTTCCAAAACGATAGTAAGCTGACGGATATTTATTTTAACGGCACCGAGAATGAGTGGAATGTCATCACCATTGACTCAAGCAACACCGTCCTAAATAATGCCGAAAAGCATTTCACAGGTCCCGATACCAGATTCGGAACCTGCGGCGCAGAAGCAACCTGGAGCCTCAACACTAACACGGGCGTTTTAACCATAAGCGGAACAGGCGCAATAAAGGATTATACCTCGGATTCACCCTTTGACGGGAACAGCCTGATTCAGTCGGTTGTTGTTGAAGATGGTATCACATCCATTGGAGATATGTGCTTTAACGACTGTTCGAATATCGCTTCCGTTTCGCTTCCAAACACGGTTGAAAGAATCGGAATGAATGCTTTCAGAGGGTGCACGGCTCTTTCAAGCTTCACAATGCCCAACAGTGTAACCGAGCTTGAAAGCCTTGCTTTTGCGGGCTGCTCCAATCTTGCAGCAATAACATTATCAAACACGCTTCCTTCAATCAGCAACAACACCTTTGACGGCTGTACGAAGCTTGATAATGTAACTGTTCCCGCAAGCGTTCAGACCATAGGTGCAAATGCCTTCAAAGGCTGCATTGGATTAACCGATGTAACTATTTCCGACGGCGTTCAGACTATCGGCGATTACGCATTCAGGCAGTGCACGGGCTTATCTGTTATTAATATTCCCGACAGCGTTACAACCCTTTCGCAGAGAGCCTTCGGAGGCTGCACGGCTTTAACAAAGGCTTATATCGGAAACGGTGTTACAACTATCGGAACACAGGTTTTCCAAAACGATAATAATCTTGCAGATATTTATTTTAACGGCACCGAGGAGCAGTGGAATGCCATCACCATTGATGAATCAAACACTGTGCTTATGGGTGCAGCAAAGCATTTTAACGACCCGAATATCAAAAACGGCACCTGCGGAGAAAATGTTAACTACAGCTTTGATTCCTCAACCGGAACTCTTACAATCAGCGGAACAGGCGCAATGACAGATTATGAAGCCACGGAATCGCCGTTCTTTAACAAAACCGAAATTCAAAGCGTTGTGATTGAAAACGGAGTTACGAGTATAGGCAAAAATGCTTTCAGAAGCTGCAGTGCATTAACAAACATAACTATTCCTGCAAGTGTAACAAAAATTAATGTTTACGCATTTTACGGCAGCGGTTTAACCGATATTAATTATATGGGAACCGAAACACAGTGGAGCGCGGTAGCCGTCAGTAAAACGGGAAATACAGTTGTTGTAAATGCAACAAAGCATTATGCCACGGCTTTCAACGGCTCCTGCGGTGAAAGCGTTAACTGGAGTCTGGATACAGCAACCGGCGTTTTAACAATAAGCGGAACGGGTGCTATGTCGGATTTCCTTGTTGAATATCCGGGATATGAAGATTATAAAGACAGCATAACCGGCATTGTTATTGAAAACGGGGTAACTCTTATCGGCGCTTATGCTTTTTATGAATATGAAAATGTTGCTTCCGTTTCCATTGCTGCTACTGTTACCACTATCGGAAGTTCTGCTTTCAGCGGCTGCATCGGTTTAACAAGCGCAGTTCTTCCAAACGGCGTTTCAATTATTGAAGGCGATGCTTTCAATAGTTGCTCCTCGTTAACAAGCGTAACCATTCCCGAGAGTGTAACAGCCATCGGCGAAGGCGCTTTCAATAACTGCACCGCGTTAACAGAAGTGAATTACAGCGGAACCGATGAGCAGTGGCAAAGCATTGATTTAGGCTTGGGCAATGGCTCCGTTACCGCAATTAAGCCCCACGATATTTCGGGCACCTGCGGCACTGCCGTTAATTATACCTTAAAATCGGACGGCACCTTAATCATCAGCGGAACAGGCGCTATGGATGACTTTGAGGATAGCAATCCGGAATACTATTCATCTAAAACTGATGTCAAAAAGATAATTATTGAAAACGGTGTAACCTATATCGGCAAATATGCTTTTTATATGTTTGCAAACGCAACGTTTGTTTCGATTGCAAACACCGTAACCGAAATCGGTGAATCCGCTTTCGATAGCTGCATTTCTTTAACAAGTGTTAGTATCAGCGCTGATTTAACCGTTATCGGTGAGGATGCGTTTGGCAGGTGTAACAGCCTTTCAGGCATCAATGTAGACATAGCAAATCCTAATTATTCATCGCTTGACGGCGTTCTCTTTAATAAGGATAAAACAATATTGATTCAGTATCCCTGTGCAAAAACGGGCACAAGCTATTCTGTTCCCGAAAGCGTGGTTGTAATCGGCTACAGAGCTTTCGCTCATTGCGATAACTTAGAGAGCGTTGAAATCCCCGAAGGCGTTACAACCATAGAAACATATGCTTTCAGCATTTGTGAAAGGCTTGCAAATATCAATATTCCCGATAGTGTAAGCGTCATCGGAGAAAAAGCGTTCTTATATGTCAGCGATACCTTAACCGTAACGGCAAGCTGCAATCATCCTTTGGTGCCTGCAATTCTTGAGGGAACAAGCCGAGTATGGAACAAAACACATAATTATTCAAAAACTGTTACCCCTGCAACCTGCACGGATAAGGGATATACAACCTACACCTGCTCAGGCTGTTCTGATTCATATGTGAGCGATTATGTTGACGCACTCGGACATTCAGAGAAGGCAGCAGTTACCGAAAACTATGTAAAAGCAACCTACGATAAGGAAGGCTCATATGACAGCGTTGTATACTGTGAGAGATGCGGCGCAGAGCTCAAGAGAACAACAGTTAAGATTGCAAAGCTTAAGAAGACCTCACTTGCAAAGGCAACAGTAAGCGGAATCAAGGCAAAGGTATATACCGGCAAGGCATTAACGCAGAGCATAACCGTTAAGCTCGGCAGCAAGACACTTAAGAACGGTACCGATTATACGGTAGCGTATAAGAACAATAAGAACGTCGGCAAGGCAACGGTAACAATTACCGGTAAGAATGCATACTCGGGAACAATTACAAAGACCTTTGTAATCAACCCGAAGGCAACAAAGCTTACAGGCGTAACAGCAGCATCAAAGGGCTTCACGGCAAAATGGAGCAAGGTTACAGCTCAGACAACAGGTTATGAAATTCAGTATGCAACAGATGCAAAGTTCACAAAGAACAAGAAGACAGTAATTGTAACAAAGAACAGCACAGCAAGCAAGAAGGTAACCAAGCTTACCGGCAAGAAGAAATACTATGTAAGAATCAGAACCTACAAGACAGTAGGAAAGACAAAGTATTACTCAGCATGGTCAGCATCGAAGACTGTAACGACCAAGAAATAACATCATATAAAAGGGGGCTGTTTTCAGCCCCCTTTTATAGTTGTCAGTGGTTAGTGGTCAGATTCTCACACCTTCCCCTTAAGGGGAAGGTGTGAGAAACTCGAAACTTATAAATTCAGCAATTCCTTCTTCTTTTTCTCAAACTCCTCCTGCGTTATCACGCCGTCATCAAGCAGATTTTTGTATTTTCTGAGCTTGTCCGTTTCGTCATAATTGGTTTGAGGCTGTACGATGGGACGCGGCGCCTGCTGCTGTTGCGGCTGAGGTCTGTACTGTTGTTGAACAGTTGGTTGCGGCTGAACAGTCGGCTGAGGTCTGTACTGCTGAGGTTGAGGCTGAACAGTCGGCTGAGGTCTGTACTGCGGCTGAGGTGCTGCATAAACGGGCTTAGGAGGCTTAATCTTTTTTGGCGTTGAATTATAATAGAGCGTAATGAAGATAATCATCAACGGGAAAAGAATCAGACTTATTGTGTAAATAATTATGCCGAATATATCAGTTAATGATTTCGGGTCTGTTATAATCGTATAAACCAATCCCCATCTGCTTAAAACAAAATATGCAACCGAGGCAATAATCATCGGAATAATGCTTCTTCGTCTTGATAAGTTCAGCCCTATCAGAAGCGCGAGTAACGCAAGGAAGCTGTTTGCAGCGTTGACATAAAGCCATGGGGATATATCAAAATAAGAATCTTTAGCAACAATTACGTTTAATATAAGTGTTATAACAGTAGCGATTAAATCAAGAGAAATGCTGACGGTCAGTGTATTAACTGCACCGAGCGGCTTTTTCGCCAGAACAAAAAGCAGAATTATTGCAAAAACGATTAAGCTAAAGATAAACGCAATAATCGTAGGTGCAACAGTGAAAAAAAGCATTTCAGCATCCCTGATATCAGGATTAATGCCGTTAACGTTGGTAACTATGGTTTTGATGTTGCTGTAAAGCGTATATACTATATTCACTGCAAGCAGTGCAAGCGAAACAATTCTGTATACTTTCTGATTATTATCCTGAACCTGAGCAGGGGAGGTGTTGTCCATAATGACTCCTTTCAAAATTGCGATTTAATGAATTGATGCGATGCATCATGAATAGGCTGCGCCATGAATTCTCGCTTTGCTCCATGAATTGAATTGCTGAATAATAATGCCGACAGGCAATTCATGACCGTAGGTCAATTCATGCATTTATGCAATTCATGCGTTCACGCAATTCATTGTCGAGCGCAAACGCTCGACTATCTCAACTAAAATAGTAATGATACGCCATCCATAAAAACTCCTCAGTCAGTTCCATTTCCTCGGCAATATCCCACATCTGAAATCCTTTTTTCAGATAGTTTATCAATGTTTCCCTGGGCACAAACTTCTTTATTGCCCAGCGGTTGGCTCTGTATTCGCATTTCTCCTGAGTAAACAGGGGAGATGCGGCGCAGTAAAGCGCCCCGGTCATACAGTGTCCGAGCTCGTGTGCCTTTGCCGTGTTTCTTTGAGCCTGCGTTTCAAACTGTTTTTCGTTAATACCGATATAGTACCTGTTTTCGCTTTCAAGCGAACAGGCTTTTGTTTTTTCAAAGGGGTAATCAATAATTTGGATATTATTTTTCGCCGCTATGTCATTCACAATCTGTTTTGTCATATCCACCACTCCTTTTATATGCTTTTAATGTATAGCATACTTATTCAATTTACAATATAAATAATTTAACTGTACAATAAATCGGATGAGTGGAAAATCCGTTTCTGTATAAAACTTTAGTTGCCGTTAGTGAAGTAAAGAGGACGCGTCTATTCGTGCGCCATGGGGACGCACCTCCGAGCGCAATTCAAAAGGCAACGGTTCGGTGGAGGAACGTCCCCGTGTGCTGTGGAGGGAACGCCCCTTTCGTTCGCCGAATTACGCTTAACGTATTACGCATAACGCATAACGAATTATTTATTTTTAACGAATTCCGCGAACTTTTTAACCTCTTCAAGCTTATCTGCGGAAACATCGCCGCCGAAGAGCGCAAACATAAGCTCTTTATCGCTTATTGCCTTTTGATGCTCCTTATCCTTCTTCATTTCAACATCATATCCCATAAGCCACGCTTCGTTAACATCGAATATCTGCGCCATGGAAGCAACGGTTGGAACCTTCGGCTTCATAAGTCCGTTTGCATATCTGCTTATTGTTGCAGGATTCAAACCGAGCTTATCTGCAAGGGAATAGGTTGTTTCATCCGTTGTGTCAATAAGATATGAAAGTCTTTGTGCGAATACTTTAAGGTCAACTGTGTTTTTCATATAATCAGCCTTAGCCTTTCTGCCCCTTGTTTTTATACATTCCTTTCAGGGGCGGTAAAAGGAATGCAATATGTTTTGCTCTTTAATCACTTTCTGTTAATAATATAACATATCAAAATGCAAAATGCAACGAAAAGATAAAAAAATTCTAAAAAATATTGCGAAAAGTATTGACAAATGAATTTTGATGTGCTACTATACGATTGCGAAACGCAATCAGAGTAGAGAAAGGCGGTGATAATTATGCCCAAGCTTGCAAAACTCAAGGGAAGAATAAAAGAGAAAAATCAAAGCTATGCTTCGCTCTCAAAAGCCATCGGAATTTCAGTATCAGCGCTAAATAATAAGATTAACGGCAGAAGCAGCTTTGATATCATTGAAGCTTCCAGACTTTCGTCAATTCTCGACATTTCTCCCGAAGAAGTTATAAATTTTTTTACCTAAAACAATGCGAAACGCAGTTTTTGTCGAAAAAGAGTTTATTTTGTATAAGCAAATCGAAAATATTGTGTATCGCTAAAAATCAGCAGCGGTTTAAAACTATTATACACTTTATCCGCTGCGTAATTAATCACTATTTGACGAAGGAGGGAATATGGATAAAACATTAAATCCGCATACGCATTGGTACAAAATCAAGTGCCCGTATTTTAAAAACGATAGCTTCAATTCACTTAACTGCGAGGGCTGCACACAGCATTCATATATCCGTCAGGCGTTTGAAAGCAAGTTCGATAAAAACAACTGGCAAAAGAAATACTGTATGGAGCTTAGTCAATATAAATCATGCCCGATATTCAAGGCGGTTGATTTGAAGTATGAAAACGGGGAGTGATATAAATGAGCTTTAATGCCGAAAGTGCAATGGCAGATTACATAAAGGATGAAACTATGAGCTACAGAAGGCTTGCAAAAAAGTATTCTGTTTCATATTCAACAATAGCTAAAGCGGCAAAGCAGGGCGAATGGATAAAGAAAAGAAAACAGGGTGAAATCAGAAAAAAGCTTGAATCGTCAGACAATAACGATAAACTTTGCATTCTTAAGAAAACAGCCGATACTGCGATTGAAATGCTATATGGCAAGCTGTGGGAGGGCGAGCCGAGTATAAATGATTTAAAAAATATATCCTCAGTTCTTAAAACCTTAACAGCCGTTCAGCGCGATTTGAATTATCTTCCGACATTTAAAGAGGAAAACACAATCCGCATTTCAAACGAAAGGCTTAAGCTTGTTCGCACAGGCGTTAAGTGTGATGAGGAAGAAAGCGAAACCGGAATTGTTCTGATTCCCTGGCTTGATGAGGAAGAGGAAGAAGAATGATTTTAAAATCATTTTTCTATGAACCGTGTTTTTCTTATCACGAACCACGAGCCACGAACCACGAAATTGCTATTTGTGAGCCTTCTGGCTCATCAAATAGCAATTTGAAAGGAGAATTATGTCCGAGATAATCTGGAAGCCGCAGGCAAAGCAGCTTGAGTTTATGAAAAGAAAAGAATATGAATGCTTATACGGCGGTGCTGCAGGCGGCGGAAAAAGCGATGCGCTGCTTATTGAGGCGCTGAGGCAGGTTGAAATTCCGAACTACAGGGCGATTATTTTCAGAAGAACATATCCTCAGCTTGAAGCGCTTATTTCGCGTTCGCTTGAGCTTTATCCCAAGGCGTTCCCGAAAGCGAAGTATAACAGCAGCGAGAAAAGATGGCTCTTTGAATCTGGCGCGAAAATCTTTTTCGGCTATATGCAGCACGAACAGGATAAATATAACTATCAGGGAAAGCCCTATGATTTCATAGCCTTTGACGAGCTGACCCACTTTACATATTCACAGTATATGTATTTAATGAGCCGAAACCGCCCGACAGGTCCTAACACAAGAGTGTATATAAGAGCAACTGCAAATCCCGGCGGAATAGGGCACGCGTGGGTTAAGGAAAGATTTATAACTCCTGCGCCGCCGCTGACCCCGATTGAAACTACATATAACATTCAGACGCCCGATAAAAAGATAATTCAGATTAAAAAGGAAAGGGTGTTCGTGCCTGCAACTGTTTTTGATAACAAGGCTCTGCTCGAAAATGACCCCGAATATCTTGCAACACTTTCCTCACTTCCCGAAGCGGAGAAGAATGCACTTCTGCTCGGCTCGTGGGACGGCTTCGACGGTCAGGTGTTCTCTGAATGGCAGAACGATTCCGCCCACTATGAGGACGGCAAATGGAGCCATGTTATAGAGCCCTTTGAAATTCCGTATAACTGGAAAATATTGCGTGTTTTTGATTTCGGATATTCGCGACCGTTTGCGGTGCTGTGGCTGGCGTTTAATGAGGAAGGCAAGTGCTATGTTATCAAGGAATACTACGGCTTCAACGGAACTGCAAATCAGGGAATACGCCTCGAGCCTTCTGCTATAGCGCAGAACATACGCGAGATAGAGGATACCTCGCCCGAGCTTAAGGGGCGCGATATTTCAGGTGTTGCCGACCCGTCAATATGGGATAAATCGAGGGGCGAAAGCATTGCGCGTGTTATGGAAAAACACCCTTATTATATCCATTTCAAGCCCGGCAAGAACGACAGACTAAGCGGACTTATGCAGTTCCATTACAGAATGCATTTTGATGAAAACGGTGAATGTCTGTTTCAGGTTTTCAACACCTGCAAGCAAACCATCCGCACGCTGCCTGCGCTTGTTTACGATGAAAAGAAGGTTGAGGATATTAATACAGAGGGCGAGGACCATATCTATGATGCAATCAGATACGGGCTTATGGAATACACAGTAGCACCGCGAAAACCTAAAGCAATTAAGGATTGCAGGAACGACCCGCTTAATTTAGTGCAAGGCTAAATTACGAATTACGAATTTTTGGGGTTCGTTTGCGAGCGCTGCCGGTGGCAGATGAAGCGAACAAAAAGAACTGCCGAACGGTCAAAATTTGTCGGCGCTCCAAGCCGAAACAAATTTTGGGAACCGTTGGTCGTTGCGAAAATGCGCCGAAGGTTTAACATTTGTTTCATTTATCGAATTTGTAGGGCGCGACGACCTCGACGCGCCGTCAAAACAATACTTTTGTTACAACAACGGATGAATGAAACGAACACTTCTCAGCGGTGCATCCGGGGATTGCACCCTACGAATTACAACGATTATTAATTCAAGGAGATGAATTATGGAAAAGAAAGCTACTGAAAACAATGATTTTTTAAGTAAAAACGGTGTTGAAACCGAAGTGCAGGAGGTAAAGGAAAAGCAGCCTGCAAAGCAGAGCATTATCGGTGAAAGCGAAATTCAGAAAGCCATTCAGACGCTCAGCGAATACAAAAAGGGCAAGGCAAATTTTGATAAAAGGGTTGTTGAAAATGAGGAATGGTGGAAGATGCGCCACTGGAATCAGATAAGAACAACCGAGCAGAGCACCGAGCCTGCGTCGGCTTGGCTGTTTAACTCAATAATGAACAAGCTTGCCGATTACAGCGATAATTTCCCCGAGCCCAATATACGGGCAAGAAATGCCGATGATGTTGATGAGGCGCAGAGAATTAAGAATGTTCTTCCGATGATAACTGAGGCGAATGATTTTGAAGGAACATATATGGAAACCTGCCTGAGTAAAATCAAGAACGGAACGGGTATTACGGGCGTTTTCTGGAACAGGGAAAAGGATGATATTGATATTCAGCCCATTGATGTTTTATCAATCTTCTGGGAACCCGGGGTTAAGGATATTCAGCTTTCGCGCAATGTTTTCACAACACAGCTTGTTGATAATGATGTGCTTAAAGAGAAATATCCAGATTTAAAGCTTGAGGATTCCTCCGAGGTTTCAACATCCAAATATCAGTATGAGGATAAGCCCGACACAAGCAAAAAGAGCACCATCGTTGATTGGTACTACAAGAAAAACGGCTTGCTTCATTTTTGCAAATTTGTTGGCACATCGATAATTATGTCTACGGAAAACGAGCCCGAAACCTATCCTAACGGACTCTATGACGACGGCAATTATCCCTTTGTTGTTGACACGCTTTTCAAAATGGAGGGAACTGTTGCAGGCTTTGGATATATTGATGTTTGCAAGTCGCCGCAGGAATATATTGATAAGCTTGACCAGGCAATAATTCAGAATGCATTTATGTGTGCAAGACCTCGCTATTTCATCAGAAACGATGCTTCAATAAACACCGAGGAATTTCTCAACTGGAAGAATCCGCTTGTTAAAACAAACGGCAATCTCGGTGAGGATGATTTGCGTCAGATAGTTGTTAAACAGCTGGATGCAGGCGTATACAGCGCCCGTGAAGGCAAGATAACCGAGCTTAAACAAACAAGCGGCAACAGCGATGTTAGCACTGGAAGCACTGCAAACGGAGTAACGGCTGCATCGGCAATTTCCCAGCTTATAGAAACGGGCTCAAAGGGCAGCCGTCTTGCAATAAAAGGCACCTACCGAGCATACCGCAAGATTATTTATATGATAATCGAGCGTATGCGCCAGTTTTACACCGAGCCCCGCTATGTTCGCATAACCGGTGAGGACGGCAGCGAGGAATTTGATACCTATGATAATGCTCACTTGTCAAAGCAGAAGATAGAAGGCTTAAACGGCGAGGTTATTTACCGTCTGCCTCAGTTTGATATTGAGGTTTCGGCTCAGAAATCATCGCCTTACAGTAAGCTTTCGCAAAATGAGCTTGCACTGCAGTTTTATTCAAACGGCTTCTTTGACCCGATGAATGCTCAGAAAACTCTTGCCTGCTTAAGTATGATGGATTTTGAGCACAAGCAGGATGTTGTTGCCGCCGTGCAGGCGCTTGCACAAACGCAGATACAAACCTATTAATCTTTGATTTGAGGGAGGGTATGGAGGGAAACACAATGCGTATAACTTTCAAAAAAGGCAAACTCAAATAATCATCAGATAAGTTATTGAAAAGGGTTTGGAGAATTGCCTTATAGAGAAAGATAATACAGATAAGGAGTCAGTATGACACAGGAAAGAACAACCGCGCCGCAGCTTTCATCAGAAACGGCGCTCAACGGCAGTGATGCAGTCAATGCTGCATCGGAAAACAGTCAGCTCGCCGCTGGCGCAAACACCGAAACCGAAGAGAGAAACAAGAGCAGTGAATTTGCTGAGCTTATCAGGGGTGAATACAAGGACGAATACCGCTCATCCCTTGAAAACGCTCTTTCTAAAAGACTGAAAACAAGCAATAAAAAGCTTGCTCAAAGCGAGGAATTCAGAAACAGACTTCAGCCCGTTTTTGAAATACTTGCAGATAAGTATGCTATTGAGGATTCAACGGATATAGATGCAATAATCAGCGCAGCGCAAAACGAAAGAATGCCCGAAGAGCAAAGAATTGAGCTCGAATTTCAGAATCAGTTCAACGGCTGGCTTGCACAGGCGGAAGAACTCAGGCAGAAATATCCGTCATTTGATTTTGAATATGAATCAACAAACGAAAAAACGGGCGAAAGCTTCAGAAGGCTTCTCAACAGCGGAGTTGATGTTGAAAGCGCATTTACTGTTATCCATAAAAACGAAATTATGGGCGGTGCAATGCAGTATGCATATAAAACCGCAAAGCAGGAGATGGCGGATGCAAGAACAGCGCGCTCACAGCGTCCCGATGAAAACGGCGTTTCATCAAATCAAAGCGCAGGCTTTTATGATGATATGGCAAAGCTCAGCACTCTTGAACGCAAAAAAATCAAAGCTGCTGTCAGCAGGGGAGAAAAGGTTTCGGCAGATAATTTCAGAAGATTTTTATAAAACATTCTCACAGCTTCCACTTGAGGGGAAGCTGTCACCGCAGGTGACTGATGAGGTGTCTTACTGCTTTTGAGCAGTTTTAGATAGTTGCAGATAAGTGTTTCGTGATGGTAACACACCTCATCCACCGCAAGCGGTCCCCCTTCCCCTCGAGGGGAAGGTGTTAGAATTAAGGAGGAATATTATGCTTAAACTCAACACACAGCTTTTTGCTCACACCTACGGCGGAAATTCCTATTCAGCAGGCGCAACAGGTGTTGGCAACACAAACACAACAAATCAGCAGGTGAGCGACGGTAACGGCGGTTACGATAACGTTCTCACTCACGGAATGAAAACCTACTATGATAATGAGCTTCTTGAAAATGCAAGAAGTCAGCAGTTCTTTGCACAGTTCGGCAAGAAAACACCGCTTCCCAAGGGCAGGGGTAAAACTGTTGAATGGAGAAAGTGGGACACAATTCCGGCAGAAACCGCAACCCTTCAGGAAGGCGTAACACCCGACGGAAGAAAGCTCGGTCAGACAAATATCACCGCTTCTGTTTCTCAGTACGGTGACTATGCCGAAATTTCGGATGTTCTCGAGCTTACATATGTTGACGATGTTATTCTCGGCGCAACCGAGGAATTTGCTGCAGCAGGCGCAGAAACAATGGATATTGTTATCCGCGATGCTATTGATTCCGACGTTTCAACGGGCATTAACGTTGTTTATGCTCCCAAGGAAAACGGAACTGCCGTAACAGCAAGAAAAACAGTTTCAACAACCTCAGAAGGTGTTACTACAGTAACAACTCAGGGTATTGATTCCGATTGCAAAATAACACCCACACTCATTAACCACATCGTAACGATGCTCAAGAAAAACAAGGCGCCGAAGATTAACGGCGACTATATTGCAATCATTCATCCTTCCGTTGCAATGGATTTAAGGGAAAGCCAGGGATGGCTCAATGCCCATCAGTATGCTCAGCCCGAGGAAATCTATAACGGTGAAATCGGCAAGCTTCACGGCGTTCGTTTCATTGAAAGCACAAACGCAAAGGTTTGGGACGGCAGCGATGCTTCAACAAACAGCGGTGTTGCCGTTTATGCAACCTATATCTTCGGTAAGGATGCATGGGGCGTTGTAGACCCCGAGGGTGCAGGTATGGAAATGATTGTTAAGGGCAAGGGATCAGGCGGAACAGCAGACCCGCTCGACCAGCGTTCAACCGTTGGCTATAAGTTTGCAACCGCTGCAAAGGTGCTCTATCCCGAAAGAATTGTTCGCCTTGAAA
>SVQE01000020.1 GCA_015065505.1 Oscillospiraceae bacterium | reverse complement strand
GCCTGCTTTCAGAATTTTCAAGGGTAAGTTTTCAATGATTGCGGTTTGCGGTCCCGATTCGCAGAAATCAATGGAAGATGCAGGCTATTATGGCGAAAGCATAATTCTTCAGTGCGTTTACCACGGACTCGGAACCTGCTGGGTTTCGGGCAGCTATAACGAAAACAAAACCTACGAAATGATTAAGCTTCCGCGAAGCAAGCGCCTTTACTGCGTTATTGTTATCGGCTATCCGAGCGAGCGTGAAAATATGCTTGAAAAAACAATGTATAAGGCAACGCACAAAAAGAGCAAGAGCTATCAGGATATGTTTGAAATCTGCGATGAAAAGCTCAGCGAGGAATATTCCTACGCAATGAAGCTTGTAGAAATGGCACCCTCTGCGGTTAACAGACGCCCTGTTAAATTCAAGTATGAAAACTCGGTTTTAAGTGCAAGAGTTGAAGAGCCTTATTCAGACCAGAGCATTGATTTCGGCATTGCGAAGCTTCATTTTGTTCTTGGCTGCAAGGCAAAGGGAATTAACGGAAAGTGGAACGAGAACAATGTTTTTGAAGAGATTGTTCCGCAAAGAATAAAATTTGTAAAAGAAGAGAAGTAATATGAACAGGAAAAAGGTAATCAAAACAGTTATAGCTGCGTGCACAGTATTAAGCGCAGCGGTAATCGGAGTAGGAATGGCATACGGTATCAAAGGCTACAACAAGTACTATAAGCTTACTGACTATAAAACTGCAAAGGTGTCTGAGCTTATGAAGGAGGAAACAAAGCTGATTGCTCACAGAGGCTTCAGGGCAGTTGCGCCCGAAAACTCGCTTCCCGCGTTTGAGGAAGCGGGAAAAGCAGGCTTCTGGGGCGCTGAATGCGATGTATACAGAACGGCGGACGGCGTTTGGGTTATTCATCACGACCCAAACATTTTCCGTATGACAAACGGAAACAGGAATATAGAAAAATCCGATTACAGCGAGCTGCTGAACTATGATTTCAATAACGGACACAATATCAATAAATACCCCAATCTTAAAATATGTAAGGTTGAGGATTATCTCGCTGTCTGCGAAAAATACTCGATGAGAGCAGTTATTGAGCTGAAGGGCAAAAACAACCTTGAGCATTTCGACGAGCTGATAAAGCTTGTTGAGAGCTTTGATGTTGAGCCTGTGTTTATTTCCTTTAACGCCGACAGTCTCAGAAAAATAAAAGAGCTTAAGCCCGAAGCAAAGCTCTTTCTGGTTGTTGACGATATTACGCAGGAGCATATCAAAACCGCGCTTGAAATCGGAAACTGCGGAATTGATTTTGATGTTGACCTTGATAAAAACTACAAAAACGATTGCGAAATGATTAAGAAATGCATTGACTCAGGACTTGATATGGCATGCTGGGCTTGCGATTATCCCGAAAAGATGCAGAGAGTTGTTGATTTGGGTGTTAACTACATAACAACCGACTGCCTGACGGCTTATTAAAGTTTCTAGTGCCGAGTTCCGAGCTCCGAGTTATTGGTTGCTCGCTTCGCTCAGACAAATAATAAAACAGCCACAGGATCAGGGTGCCCACCCTTTTCCTGTGGCTGTTATATTATGTATAGAGTTTTATTCTGCTATGCATTCATCAAGTGCTTTGATGATTGCTTCTTTATCCATTTTTCTGCCGATGAAAACGAGCTTGTTAACTCTGTCGCCGTATACGGGGTGCCATGCAGCGGCGATATCGGGATTGAGCGCAAGAATTTCCTGCTTGTCCTTTTCGGGGAAGGCTGCAATCCAGAGTCCGTCATCAGTTGCGGTTTTCTGCTTGCCGCTCTGCTCAAAGATATATGCGGTGTCGGGGTCCTCTGTAATCCAGAAAAGTCCCTTTGCTCTGATTACCTCTTTAGGCCATTTCGCAAAAACAAATCTTTCAAACTTGTTTTTCTCAAAGGGCTTAACATTCTGATAAACAAAGGTTGAAATGCCGTATTCCTCGGCTTCGCCCTCATCATGATGATGGTGATGGTGATGATGACCGTGGTGCTCGTGTTCGTCGTGTTCATCATGGTCGTGATGATGGTGCTCGTGTTCATCGTGGTCGTGATGATGGTGCTCGTGTTCATCGTGGTCATCATGGTCGTGGTGATGATGCTCGTGCTCATCGTGGTCGTGATGGTGCTCATGCTCTTCATGCTCATCGTGAAGAGTTTCCGAGTTTTCGCCTTCGCGCTCCATTGCCTGAATCCAGCCTGCGCTTTCAAGGATTTTTTCGTAATCAAAATTATTTGTTGAAAGAATCTCGCCGACATCAACCTGACCGTAGGTTGTTTCAATAATCTTTGCTTTGGGCTGAAGCGCCTTGATAACATCAAGAACATCAGCCTTTTCTTTATCGGTTACTTCGTCTATCTTGTTTAAAACAATCGTTGTGCAGTATTCAATCTGCTGAATGAGAAGGTTTTCAATATCCTCTTCATCAAGGTTATCGTTAAGAAGTGCAGCTCCAGAGCCGAATTCATCAGCCATTCTCTTTGCGTCAACAACGGTTGTAATGCTGTCGAGATAAGCAACGCCGGGAAGCTTAACATTTTTATCCGTTCCGTCGAGCATACAGATTGAGCCTGCAATCGGACCAGGCTCACAGATTCCCGAAGCCTCGATTAAGATATAGTCAAATCTCTTTGACTTTGCGAGGTCGATAATCTGATTCATAAGGTCAACCTTAAGTGTGCAGCAGATACAGCCGTTTGAAAGGGGAACGAGGTCGCCGTCCTTCTGAGTAACATTGCCGCCCTTTGCAATCAGCGAAGCGTCAATATTAACCTCGCCGATATCGTTTACTATAACCGCAACCTTATATCCCTGCTGATTTGCAAGAACATGGTTTAAAACAGTTGTTTTTCCTGCTCCGAGATATCCCGTTAAAAGTGATACGGGAATCAGTTTGTTTTTATTAAGCATTTTTGTCCTCCTGTTTATGCGAATAGGGGTACGTCCCCAATTCGCATTTTATTGTTTTATTTGGTTTAACTCATCCTGAGTGATATATCGGCATTCGCCTTCCTTTAGCTTTTCATCAAGGGGAAGCGAGCCGATTTTTATTCTTTTAAGCTCAAGCACTTCAATGGAGTGCTTTTTGAACATTCTTTTTATCTGATGATAAATGCCCTGCTTTATTACAACTTTAACAAGGGTTTTTTCTTCGTTTTCAGCGCTGAGCTTTGCAGGCAGAAGAATTTCTTCGCCGAGGCTCATTCCGCTTTCAAAGTCCATTATAACCCCTCTGTCAACACCCTTGTCCAGCAGAGCGATATATGTTTTGTCAACATGCTTTTTCGGGCTCAGAATGCTGTGCGCAAAATCGCCGTCGTTGGTTATCAGAACAAAGCCCGTGGTGTCCTTATCAAGTCTGCCCGCAGGAAAGAGATTTTTTTGCTTCATTTCAGGCGGCAGAAGGTCGATAACCGTTTTTTCGCCGTTTCCTTCGCTTGCGGATATAACGCCCTTGGGCTTATTCATCATAATATAAACAAATTTATCCGAGTTCAGCTTGCTGCCCGAAACGGTTATTTCGTCCTCGTCGCTGAATTTGAAATCGGGCGAGGTAACGGGTTTTGAATTAACAAAAACCTCACCGCTTTTTATCAGACTTTTTGCAGCGCTTCTTGTTATATTCAGTTTTTCGGCTGTAAATTTATCAAGTCGTGTCATTTTTATCAAGTGCTTTCAAAAAGCCGTGCTCGGCGGAAGGATCGCATAAATCCGCGCCGATTAAAACTCCGTCGCAAACGATTAAATCGGCAATTATGTTCTTCTTTGAGCCGTAGTTTGTAATATTGTATGTGTAAAGCGTTGCGGTTTTGCCCTTATGCTCTTCAAGGTTGAAGCCCTGCTTTTTCAAAACAGTATTGTAGTTGCGATAAACCTCGTTGAACTGCTCGGGTATGGTTATTTCCTTTTCGCTTTCCGCGCTGAATTCCCAGCCGAGCGAGGAGAGATATTCCGCTCTCTGCTCGCTTGTTGAACAGCTAATCGGAGCTGCAGAGGCGGTTTCGGCTTTCCTGCTGTGGTTTGAAAGGAAGGTTAATATTATAACCACTATTCCTGTTACGGCAAGAATTATTCCGAATAATGTTTTTGGCTTTGCTTTTATTGTTAAAACCTTCATATATAAATCTCCTAACCTATTTCCTCCCTTGCTAAAGGGAGGGGGACCACGAAGTGGTGGAGGGATGGTCGCCTAAACTGCGACTACATTTATATATATGCGGTTTTTAATTGTTTTATGAAACAAGCTTCTGCAAAATTTTGTTTGCAATCGGACCTGCGGTTCGGCTTCCCGAGTTTCCGTTTTCAACAACAACAACGAAGGCGTAGGGATTGTTTGGGTCGTCCATAAAGCCTGTAAACCACGCAATATTGTGATTATCGTTGCTGTCTATCTGCGCCGTTCCGCTCTTGGCGCAAAGATTAAGCCCCGAATAATTTGAATCGCCGTATTGCTTTTGAACATTATATCTCATCATTTGTTTGATTTGCGAAGCCGTCTCGGCGCTCATCAGGGTTGATTTGTTTGAAGGCAGCGAAATATTCAGCGCCTTGCCTGCCTGATTTGCAAAATCATCAACAATGTTGAAGGAAACAGCGTTTCCGTCGTTTGCTATTGCGCTGACAATTCTGAGCATTGTTATGGGCGCAATTCTTGTGTCGCCCTGACCGATGCCCGTCCAGCCAAGAAGGTCGTCGGGTGCATTTTTAACATTGAATTTTCCGCGGAAGGCTTCAATTTCTCCGCTGATTTTTACTGTTGAGCCTATGCCGAGCTCTTTTGCGGTTTCGTTGAGCTTGTCCTCGCCGAGCTCTATTGCAATCTGTGCAAATGCAGAGTTACAGCTCTTTGCAAGCGCATCCTTAAAGGTTATTGCGCCGCCGTGATTTGCGTTACATTTAATTTCAACGCCCTGAGTCGGCTGATATGCGCCGTGGCATTCCCAGGTTCTTGAATCAATATCGGGAATATTTTCAATAGCGCAGATTGCAGTAACTATTTTAAAGGTTGAACCCGGAACATACTGCGCCGAAAGCAGGCGGTTGATATATACGCCCTCATAGGTATCGCTTGTTTCAAGATTATCGGGAACATTTTCAACATCGTAGGAGGGTGAGGAAACGGCGCAGATTATATCGCCCGTTTTGTAGTTCACTATTCCGACTGTTCCTTTTCTTCCGTCAAGCGCTTCATAAGCGGCGTTGCAGATATCGCTGTCTATGGTCAGCTTCATATCGTTGCCCTTGCCGTAGCGCTTGATGTTATAAACGCCGAACATAATATCATAGCCCGTAAGCTTTGAATCATAAACCGACTGAACGCCCGTTGAGATAAAGTTTTTCGGGTCGCCGACAATGTGCAGGGTTGATTTTCTTGTTGTTTTATTGTCGGAATAAACTCTTTCGCCGTCCTTGGTTTCGGCAAGCACCTTGCCGTTTGTGTCGTAGATATTGCCTGCGCCGATGAGCGCGCCGTTTGAATAAAGGTGGCGGTTATAGCGCTTCATAGCCCATTCGTCACCGTGAGTTGCAAAGGAAACAGTGAGAAAAACTATTCCTGCAACAAATAAAGCCGAGAGTATCCAGAGGAAAATGCCTCTTTTGGTTATCATTTTCATTTCTTCTTTGCACCTCCCAGATAGTTATAGGTGCGGACATCCGAAGCCTTTATGAAGCCGAGCACCGCCCAGCAGCTTATCATAGAGGTTCCGCCCAGGCTTACAAAAGGAATTGTAACGCCCGTTAAGGGAAGGATATCGGTTATTCCGAAAACATTGAGAGCGCACTGGAATAAAAGCATTCCTGCCGCCGCAATGGAAGCTATTGAATAGAAGGTTGAGCGCGATGCAATGGAATTAACAAGCGCCGAAATCGCAATCGCAACGAAGGATAGAATGAGAAGTATTCCGAAAATGAAGCCCCATTCTTCGCAGATTACGCCGAAAATACTGTCTGAAACAGGCGCGTAAACATAGCGAACATAGCCGTTTCCTATGCCAACACCGAATAATCCGCCGCTTGCAATGCCAACAAGAACTCTTGTCTGCTGAAGTCCCTGGTCATAGGGATAATCCCAAACATGGCGGTAAACCGCGAATCTTCGCATAACATAGGATTTATATTTCAAAACGATTGCACCGCCCATAACCGCGGAGGTTATTGCGAGAATAATTGTTTTTATATCGCCCGAAGTCATAAATGCGATGATGAGGAAGGTTATAAAGAATATCAGCGCAGTTCCGAAATCCTTGATAAGAATCAGCGAGCCTACGCAGGCAAGCGAAAATCCGATGAATGCAAAAATATTCTTTGATGTCTGAATCTTCTCAAGCGTTGCCGCGCCGACGAAGATAAATGCAATCTTAACAAGCTCGGATGGCTGGAAGGTTACACCGCCTATTGTTATCCAGTTTCTTGCGCCGTTTGTTGCTCTTGCAATAACGAGGTTGACAAGCAGCAGCAAAATTGCTCCTGCAGCAGCAGGCAGGCGCAGCTTCATACATAAATCAACATGTCCGAGCAGGAAAACCATGAATATAAACATTATAAGTCCTGCAAGAACCATGAAATACTGCTTGAAGGCTGAATCGGGGTAAACGCTTCCGATTGTAACAAGCCCGACTCCCGAAAGGAAGAAGGCGATTAATTCAAGCTCGAAATTTCGTCTGTGAAAAACCGTGTAGAAAACAACTAAGTAAACCCACTCGGTTGCAACGAGGCAGAGCAGGGCAATAATTGCCTTGCTTTCAAATTTTTCACCGCAGGAAGCGGCGATGAAGCCCGTTATTATCTGAAAAGCCGATAAAACAAAGAGCAGAAGGAAATTGTTTATTGGCTTTATTTTCGGTGGTCTTTTGTTTTTGAATGCCATAACAAATTCCTTTCTTATTTATCGTAGAATATGAAAACCTTATCGCCGAAGGTGAGCATATCCTCATCAAAAATCAGCTGGGGCTGATTGATATATCTTCCGTTAAGCTTTGTTCCGTTGTGTGAATCAAGGTCGCTCACAGCCCATCCCTTGCTTGTGCTGTGAATTCTTGCGTGATGGGCGCTTACGGTATCCGAATTAATTTTAATATCGCAGTCCGCGCCCCTGCCGATTAAAACATCCTGCTTTTTGATGTAAACGGGGCGTTTTGTGTTGATGTCAACAAGAACGCCGTAGGCAACAGTGGGCGACTGAGTGTTTGCTGTTTGCGCCCTGAGCTGCTTTTTGCTCTTTGGCGAGAGCGCTTCGTCGCACTCAAATTTCAAATCAATAGAGCCTATTGTTATAATATCTCCGTTTTCTATAACGGCTCTGCCCTCGATTCTTTCGCCGTTAACAAGCACGCCGACGGTTCTTGCAGAGGTATCGAAAACAACCCAGTCCCTTCTTCTTTTTGCAATAACCGCGTGAAAACGGCTGACCGAGGGAAGCGGAAGCACAATATCGTTTGACTTAACCTTGCCTATTGAGGTTTCCCAGTGTGTTATTTCTTCAACAGAGCCGTTGTTCTGGTCAACAAGCCTTGCAAGCTGATGAACGCGCGGTCTGTTTCTGAAAAGGGACACAATGCAGGTAAACAGTATAAACAGTGCTGCCGCAGGGGCTATATATCTCATTATTGAAACAACATATTCCATATGCCCGCTCCTTTAATAGTTTTTATTAAACACTTAAAAGCATTTATATAATATAGCCTATAAAAATAAAAAGTCAAGAGTATTGAAATTAATTAAGAGTTAATATATACTTGAAGTTAGCAAATGCAAAGGAGATTTACTATGGCAGTTGAAAAAAGAGTATTCGGAAAATATGACGAAAAAACAGATGTTTATTTACTGAAAATAACAAACAGCAGCGGTGCTTCGGTAACCCTTCAGACACTCGGCGCAGGCATTGTTTCAATTTGCGTGCCCGATAAAAACGGAAAGCTTGAGGATGTTGTTCTGGGATTTGATAAGCTTGAGGATTACCTTAATCCCACCTGCGGCTATCAGGGGTTTGTTGTGGGCAGATGGGCAAACCGTATCCGCGACGGCAAATTCACCTTTGAAGGCAGGGAATACAACACAACAAAGAATCAGAAGAGCTGGACTCTTCACGGCGGCGGAACCTTTTCGTTCACCCCATGGGACATTGAAGAAACGGGCGAGGATTATGTTGTTTTCAGCCGTTTTTCACCCGACGGTGAGGACGGCTTCGGCGGCAATTTTACAATGAAGGTTAAATACACCTTCACTGAGGACAACACCTTAAGGATTGATTACAGCGTTTTCTGCGATGAAAACACTGTTGCAAACCCCACCAACCATGTTTATTTCAATCTCAGTGCAAACCCCGAAAAAACAGTTGAAGAGCATCTTCTCAGAATAGATGCAGATAAATTTACCGTTTCGGATGACGACCAGCTTATGACGGGCGAGCTTGCAAGCGTTAAGGGCACTATGCTTGATTTCACCTATCTCCACAAAATCGGTGAAAAGATAGACGAGCCCTTCTTTGCGGTCATTCCCGGAATCGGCTACGATAACAACTATTGCTTAAACAAGGGCGATAATGTTTTCGGCTTCTGCGCAGAGCTCATTGATGAGGAAAGCGGCAGGAAGCTTGAGGTATACACTGATTTGCCGGGTGTTCAGCTTTACACAGGCGGATGGATGGCTAAGGATAACACGGCAGGCAAGGCAAACGGCGCAGTTAAATACCGCAGGGGTGCTGCGCTTGAAACCCAGTTCTACCCCGATTCAGTAAACATTCCCGATTTTCCTGCACGATTTGTTAAGGCAAACGAAGAGTTTAAAACCGCAACGGAGTTCAGGTTCACAACAATATGAAAAAAGAGAGCTTTTCAAAGCATATAGATTTGAAAAATATTAAGATTAACGACCCGTTTTGGAATAAGATTATCGAGCTTGTCAGAACGGACGTTATTCCTTATCAATACGAAGCGTTTAACGACAGAATTGAAGGCGCTGAAAAAAGCTATTGCTTTTCAAATTTCAGAAAGGCGGCAAAGGCTGCCGAGGTGTTGAGAGAGGGTAAAAAATTACCCGATTATCCTGTTGATAAATGGCAGTATACCGATGATAACTGCGATGAAAACTCTTTTCACGGCTGGGTTTTTCAGGACAGCGATTTTTATAAATGGATTGAAGCGGTGGGATATTCGCTTTCAAACCACCCTGATGAACAGCTGAAAAGAAAGGCGGAGGAGGTTATTGACCTTATCTGCTCTGCACAGCTTGAAAACGGATATATAAACACCTACTACACCATTAACAATCCCGAAAAGGCTTTCACCAACATCCGCGATTTTCACGAGCTTTATTGCTTCGGTCATTTATCAGAGGGCGCGATTGCATATTATAATGCAACGGGAAACAGAAAGCTCCTTGATGCAACCTGCCGCTATGCCGATTTAATCTGCGAAACCTTCGGCAGGGGCGAGGGGCAGAAAAAAGCCTACCCGGGCCACGAAATAGCCGAAATGGCGCTTGTTAAGCTCTATGAGGCAACGGGCGAGAAAAAATATCTTGATGAAGCAAAATTCTTTATTGATGAAAGAGGTCTCAAGCCCTGCTGGTTTGATGTTGAACGAAATCAAAAAACCAGGGACGGCGACCATACCTATGAGCAGGCGCATCTGCCTGTAAGAGAGCAGAAAGAGGCTGTCGGTCACGCCGTTCGTGCTGTTTATTTATACAGCGGAATGGCTGATATTGCGAAGTATTACTGTGACGATACTCTGCTTGACGCGTGCGAAAGTCTTTGGAACAATATTGAAAACCAAAAGCTTTATATAACAGGCGGAATAGGCGCAACGGTTGACGGCGAGGCGTTTTCGTTTGACTATGATTTGCCGAATGATCAGGCGTATGCCGAAACCTGCGCTTCAATCGGGCTTGTTTTCTTTGCAAGGCGAATGGCAGAGGTTTATCCCGATTCACGCTATCACAATGTTGCCGAAAGAGCGCTTTTCAACAACATTCTTTCGGGAATGGCTGAGGACGGAAAATCGTTTTTCTATTCAAATCTGCTCGAGGTTAACCCCGAGGCGTGCAAAAAGGATTCAAGAAAGCGCTATATAAGCCCCGTAAGGCAGAAGTGGTTCGGCTGTGCGTGCTGTCCTCCGAATCTGGCGCGAATGATATCCTCGCTCGGCGAATACTGCTTTGCTCAGAACGATGAAACAATATTCATTCATCAGTATGTCGGCGCTGAAATTAAAGCCGACAATGCGGATATAAGAGTTAATTCAACTTATGCAGAAAACGGCAGGGTACAGGTAAGCATCAGCCCGAAAAAGCCGATTAAGCTTGCAGTTCGTATTCCCGAATGGTGCAGGGATTTTGAAATATCCGCGCCTTATGAAATAAAAAACGGCTATGCCTATATAAGCATAACCGAAAAAGCCGAAATATTCCTTGATTTTAAATCGAAAGCAAAGCTGATTAAATGCTCCAATCTCGTTCGTGAAAATGCAGGCAAAGCAGCGCTTTCAAAAGGACCGTTTGTTTACTGCATTGAAGAGGTTGATAACGGCAAAAATCTGCAAATGTTAAGAGTAAATCCGCAGGGCAGCTTTACCGATGACGGCGAAGCAATTCTTGCAGACGGCTTCAGAGAGAAAGCCGACACCTCGCTTTACAGCGAATATAAATCCCCAGAAGAATCCCCAGCAAAAATACGCTTTATTCCGTATTATAAATGGGCAAACAGGGGCGAAAATGAAATGACGGTTTATTTCAGAGTGTGAAAGGAGAAAAAATGAAAAGGTTTATATCAATTATTTTAGCAGCATCCCTTCTTTTGAGCATAAGCTTTTGCTTTTCTTCAACAACTTATGCCGCGTCGCTCAGTGCGCCTAAGGGAATGACGGCATATGCGCTTTCAACGGGTAAAATAACCGTTAAATGGAACAAGGCAAAGAGCGCAAAGAAATATTATGTGTACCGCTCAACCTCAAAGGATAAGAATTTCAAAAGAATTGCAATTGTTAAAAATCCCAAATACACATCTGCAAACCTGAAAAAGAATACAAGGTATTACTTCAAGGTTAAGTCGGTTTCGGGAAAGAAAAAGAGCAAGTATTCAACAACAGTTTCGGCAAAAACACACAAGACTTACAGTAAAGAGAAGCTTAAAAAAGCATACGGCGCCAAGGTTCAAAGCTATCTGAAAAAATACGGCGAGCCGAAAACAAAGCTTTATTCAAACGACGCTTATAATGATTTCACCTCGTATTATGTTGACGGCGTGAGCGTTGTAACTCATAAGGATTTTAATAACGACGGCATACCCGAGCTTGTTATCTGCTACAGCAAGGATTTAAAGTTTACAGAAGAGGAAGATTATTACTATTACTGTGAGGATGATTCAGACGGCAGCGGCTTTTTCTGCGAGATATTCAGATACACAAACGGCAAGGCTGAAAGGGTTCACAAGTGCCGCCAGAAGATGGACGGCACGGGACTTGATGTTCCGCGCTATATCTGCTTTGCAAGGTATAATCACAAGGATTACCTCGTTTATCAGCCCGACGGCGACGGCTGGGTTCCCACAAGTCACAAGGCATTGGTTGACGGCAAAATGAAAACCGTTAACAAGTTTGAGCCGAAATACAACAGCAAAACCGAAACACTTACCTATTATAAAAACGGTAAAAAGATATCGGAAAAGGAATATATGAAAAATGCGGACTATTTTGAAACCGAAATCCTCAAAGCAATATTCACCTCGGGAATTTCAGAATCAAAATGTGAATCCCTGATTTCATCAACGAATACGCAGATTGAAAAATATTAATAACAGAATAAAAACAGGTTTGGAGCTTTCCAAACCTGTTTTTTGTTATATTATTCTTCGCTGTTTTCTTTAGCTTTTGCCTTTGCTTCTTCCTCTTCTTCAAGCTTTCTGTAAGCAACCTTGCCGACGAGGGTTTTGGGAAGCTCGGTTCTGAATTCAATCTCTCTGGGCATTGCATATTTTGAAATGTTCTTTCTGCAGTGCTCAAGGATTTCTTCCTTAATCTTGTCACTGGGCTCAACGCCGGGACGAAGAACAACGAATGCCTTAACCTTGTGGATTTTGTAAGGATCGGGAATACCGATTGCACACGAGAGCAAAACATCGGGATGCGCGTCAATGGTGTTTTCAACCTGTGAGGGATAAACATTAACGCCCGAAACAATGATGAGTCTCTTAAGTCTCTGCTTGTAGTAAATGAAGCCGTCCTCATCCATTGTGCCGAGGTCGCCCGTATGAAGCCAAACGTTGCCGTCATCGTGGGTTCTGAGTGTTGAAGCGGTTTCAGCCTTGTTTTTAAGGTATCCCTTCATAACCGAAGGTCCGCAGATGCAGATTTCGCCCTCGGTGCCGTATGGAACCTCGGTGTCGGTCTGCGGGTCAACAATCTGATAGAAAATGTCGGGGAACGGAATACCTATACTGCCCTCACGGAAGAAGTCGTAAGGTGTGAGGCAGGATGCGGTAACGCATTCGGTTGTTCCGTAGCCTTCACGAATCTGAACGGGTGCGTTATGCTCTTTAAGGAAGGCGTCAACCTTCTTTTTAAGCTCTATTGAAAGTGAGTCGCCGCCGCAGAAAACGCCCTTGAGGAAGGATAAATCAGCACCCTCGAAGCCGTCGCAGCGAAGAAGTGCTTCATAAAGCGTGGGAACGCCGACAATAACATTCGGTTTATATTTCAAAACATCCCTTGCGTATGTTTTGATTGTGAACTGAGGAATAAGAATACAGGTTGCAGCGCAAACAAGTGCGGTGTGAATACCAACGCCAAGACCGAAGCCGTGGAAAAGAGGCATAACCGAAAACATTTTAAGGTTTGTCATCGGGAAGCACGCAGACTGCGAAACCTCGTAGCCAAGTGCGTTCATATTGAGGTTGGTAAGCTCAATACCCTTTGAGGTTCCCGTTGTTCCGCCGCTGAAAAGAATAACAGCTGTGTCGTCCTTATCGGGATATTCGTCGGGAAGTGCGCTGACTGATTTTCCGCCATTGATGAAATCGTTCCAGGCAATAACATTCTTATTGTCCTTCGGAAGCGGTGCGGGCTTTTTCTTAACCGTTAAGGGATAAAGCAGGTTAAGGGGGAAGGGAAGCTCATCCTTAATTCTTGCAACGATAACCTTAACGGGATGGTCAACATTCTTGAGTGCTTCAAGAACCTTTTCGTAAAACATATCAAGAACAAGAATTGCCTTGCTTTCGGAATGGCTTACATAGAAGGTTATTTCGCCCTCTGCCGAAAGGGGATGAATCATTGCGGGAACTGCGCTGATTCTGTTGAGCGCATAAAATGCGTCTATTCCCTGGGGAGCGTTTGGCATACAGATTGTAACCGTGTCGCCCTTTCCGATTCCGATTGCCTTGAATGCCTTGGCAACGCGGTCTATTTTTTTGAAGAATTCGGGGTAGGAGGTTTCCTTGCCCTGAAATTCATATGCGGCGTTTTTATAGCCGTTATCATAAATATGGGATTCCCAGGCAAATCTGACTGCCTCGTACATTGAACCCTGCGGATATTCTATTGTTTCGGGAATTGCGTCGCCGTAAAACTTGAGCCACGGCGCTTTCGGTTTATTCATAATAATTCCTCCTGTGATTTACATCCACAACATTATACTAAAATGCTTTACAAAAAACAAACTACCGTCTAATAAGTTAATAATTATTTTACATTTGTTGTAATAAAAATCATATATTGCTGTTGATTTATCGCTTTAATGTGGTAAGATATACAATATAAAATGAAGTTAAAGGTTCAGGGCTTAACTATGGCATATAAAATAAAAAAAGACCCGATTAATCAGATTCCGAAGCTGCAGCTCGTTTTCTGGATTATTGTTAGAATCGCAATGCTCATCTGCGCAGGCTATTCGTTTGTAAGCGCGGCAAAAAGCGGCGACGCCGAAGTTGCGCACGCTCATATTGTTATGGGCTGGGAAAGCATTTTCTGCTGGATATTCACTCACCTGTGGGATTTCTTCCAGGTTCTGGGCAACGGAAGCTTTATTGAAGAGGTGCCGCCGCTAACGCAAACAAGCCTGAACGCAATTATTTTCATCGGAATTGTTTTCGGTTCGTATCTCGGCTTCTTTGACAGATTTACTTGGTTTGATGAACTTATGCACTGCCTTTCGGGCTTTGTAAGCGCGGTTTGCGGATATGATTTAGCCGTCATTATTCAGAGAAAGAAAGGTCAGTGTGCTATAACGCTTGCGGCAATGTTCGGCATTATGTTTGCGCTTTCAATCGCAGTCGGCTGGGAATTTTATGAATTTCTGATGGACACTCTTCACGGAACAAACCTTCAGCTTGCAAAAGAGGGCGCCGAAACCGCAATGTTTGATATTTCAAAATACCGCGGTGAATACGGCTATCTCGGTCTGGTTGACACAATGACCGATATGATGATGAACACAATCGGCGCAATAGTCGGAATGATATTTATGATTATATACAGAAAAAAGAAGCACGGTTAGGGCGCCCTTTAACCGTGCTTCTTTTAAATTGTGATTTGTCGCTGAGTTGCCGGAGGTGAAGTAAAGAGGACGCGTCTATTCGTTCGCTCGTCCAAACATATTACGCGATTGAAGCATTTTGCGAGCAAAACGCTATGAATCGCTTCATATTTTTATCCTCTCAAATCAAAATGTTTTGCATTTTGATTTGTATACAGCTTCGGATACTTGTACCGAAGCTGAGAGGAAGAACATTCGGAGTGATTATTAATATATTGCTCATCTAAATTACTAAGAGCAATATATTTCAATCACGCAGTGTGTTCTGACGAGTCCCCGTGTGCTGTGGAGGGAACGCCCAATTCGTTCGCCGATAGGATTGTGTTTCCAATGACGCAGGGGGACATTCCTTCGCAGACGGTGTGTCCCCCTGCGTCATTCAGACTGCTCGACGAATCACAATTTTTTAATTATCTCGCAAACCCCGTTTTCGTTATTTGATTTTGCAATAATGTCAGCGTGCTTTTTTAATCGGGGCTCGGCGTTTTCCATTGCAACTCCTATGCCTGCGGCTTCAAGCAGCAGAATGTCGTTTTCGCCGTCGCCGAAAGCAATGGTCTGCGAAATATCCAAGCCGAGGTGGGCGCATATATATTTCAGCGCGCTGCCCTTATCCGCGCCCTTTTCGCTTATTTCAAGAAATTTATCACGGTGGGTGCAAAACTGAACATTCCCGAGCTTTTCAACTTCATCAATAAGCCTGCTTCTTGTTTCTTCATCGGGGCAGGTTACGAAAAATTCGTCGGCGCATTTTGAAGAATCCGAGAAGATTTCGTCGTAGCCCGAACAGATTTTTCTTGAGGACACAAAGTATTCTTCAAGGGGCGTTCCCTTGAATCTTTCCATATAAAAATCATATATATGCTGCTCGCTGTAACCAACGCCGTCGCAAAACGGCTCGAATATGCAGGAAAAAGAGCGAAGTATTTCCATAACCGCCCTTGTTTTTTCATTTGAAAGGGTGAGGGAATAAATGCTTTTTTCGGTTTTTGCATCAATAATCTGAGCGCCGTTTGAGGTTATGTAATAATCGCTTACGCCAAGTTCTTTAACACATTTCGGAATTCCGTAATAAGGTCTGCCCGTAATCGGAATAATGTGCAGACCGTTTTTATTTGCATTGATAATTGTTTCATCAGCGCCGCTGCAAAGCGATTTGCCGTCACTCAGAAGGGTTCCGTCAAGGTCTATTGCAGCAAGTTTAATATCAGAAAAATCCATTTTTTCACCACATTGGTTGACTTTACTTTTGTATGATTTTATACTATTAGAGGTGAAAAGTAAATATAAATAATTATGTAAAAATCTAAAAGGCGGACAATGCTATGAAAATCAATCTTTCCGAGGCAAAAAAACTACAGCAGCTTAAGGGCTGGGGAACATCTGCGTGCTGGTGGAGTCAGTATTGCGCAGATGAAAAAACACAGGACGAAATTGCAGAGCTGCTCTATGGCGACAGCGGACTTAAGCTCAACATCTATCGCTATAATGTAGGCGGCGGCACCGACCCTGAAAATTTCAGGGTTAAGGACCCGTGGCGAAGAACAGAGAGTTTTATGGCGTATGACAGAGAAACCGAGGAAACAAGCTGGGATTTTTCAAGGGATAAAAACGCGGTTGAGGTTATGAAAAAATGCCTCGCCCTCGGCAATATAGACACCCTTGTTCTGTTTGCAAACTCGCCCCACTATTCGCAGACCTCAACGGGTCAGGCATCGGGCAGCTTGCTTTATCACACCTGCAATATTCCCAAATCAAAATATAAAGCCTTTGTTGATTATTTCCTCGATGTAACCGAGCATTTCTTAAACGAGGGCTTTCCCGTTGACTACATAAGCCCGATTAACGAGCCTCAGTGGAAATGGGGCGGCTCGTTCGTATGGCAGGAGGGCTGCCACTACGAAACCGAAGAGGTTGTTGAAATTCTGCACCTTTTTGCAGAAGAGATAATCAGAAGAAAGCTTCCCGTTAAGCTCTATGCTCCCGAAAGCGGAGAATTTCTCGGCAAAACGCCCGAATATTTCGAGGCAATGCTTGCTGATGAAGCAATAATGAAGGTTCTCGGCGTTTTTGCCTTCCATTCCTACCACAGCGATAACAAGCCCGAGGTAAGATATGAGTTTTACGATAAGCTTGTTAAGCCTAACCCGAATATACGCTTTGATATGAGCGAATGGTGCGAGCTTCCCAACAAGAGTCACACAAAGAATTTCAAGGGCGCGCTGATTACCGCAAGGTTAATCGGTCAGGATATTGTTTTCACCGGAAGCGAAAGCTGGACCTCGTGGGTTGCCGTTAACGGCATAGCGCTTAAGGACGACGGCTTTGACTACAGCGACGCGCTTATGAGCGCAAGCCCTGATTTTTCAAAGTGGTATATCAACGAAAGATACTACGGCTTTGCCCACTATTCAAAATATATTCCCGTCGGTTCCTTTGCGCTTGATATCGGGCTCAGACCGACTGAGGATAACAACAGCTTCAATATTTCAGCATTTAAAACGCCCGACGGTGAAACCGTTTTGGTTGTTGTTAACGAGGGCGAGGGCAGAAGCTTTGAGCTTGACGGCAATTTCAGTGAAATGAAAATCATTGAGTCAACAAAGGATAAAAAGCTTGATGAAATCTACTGCGGTGAGTTTAAATCAAGCGTTGAAAGCTCAGAGAGCTCCATACTGACAATAGTATTAAGATAGGTAAATCCTATTGACAAAGTAGGATATAATGCTATAATTACTTGTAATATTCTAAATTAGGATGATTAAATGAAGGTCAGCGAGATTTTAAAAAACAATGAAGTAACTGTTTCGTTCGAGATTTTTCCGCCGAAGCAGTGGGATAAAATAGAACACACAAAAGAGGTTGTAAGAGAGATGAGCAAGGCTCGTCCCTCGTTTATGAGCGTAACCTACGGTGCGGCAGGAACGCGCTCGGGCTTCACTCAGGAAATCGCAAACGAGATTAAGGACAGCGGAATAACTCCGCTTTCGCATTTAACCTGCCTGACCTCAACAAAGAAAAAGGTTGACGAGGTTGTTTGCGAGCTTAAGGAAAACGGAATTGAAAATATTTTGGCGCTCAGGGGTGATATTCCCGAAGGCTTTGTTTTCCCCGATAAGCAGTATTTCAGATATGCCTATGAGCTTATCAACGAGATTAAGGAGCTTGGCGATTTCTGTATCGGCGGCGCCTGCTATCCCGAAACGCATCCTGAAAGCAAGAGTAAAAAAGAGGACATTGAAAATCTTAAGTTCAAGGTTGAATGCGGTGCTGAATTTTTAACAAGCCAGATGTTTTTTGATAACGAAAAATTCCTTGAATTTAAAGAGGACTGCCTTGCAGCGGGAATTAATGTTCCGATTATCGCAGGAATTATGCCGATAACAAATGCAAATCAGATTAAGCGAAGCATTGAGCTTTCAAATTCGAGCGTGCCGAAAAAGTTTTTCAAGATTATGGAGCGCTTCGGCGACGACCCCAAATCAATGAAGCAGGCAGGCATTGTTTATGCAACCGAGCAGATAATTGATTTAATGGCAAACGGCGTGAATAATATTCACATCTACACAATGAATAAGCCCGAGGTTGCCTCGCACATTATGAACGGGCTTTCGGATATAATTTATGGATAAAAAAGAGGTTTTGCGCTATTTGCGCACAAACAGCAAAACCGAGGACGAGGCTATTCTTTCCCTTGTTGATGAGGCTATAGAGAAGGTTGAAAACAAGGTTCACCCGAAAACGCTTTACCGTATTTTCGATTGCAATATCTGCGGTGATGAGGTTGAGGTTAAGGGCTTCACCTTTAAGAGCAAACGCCTTGCAGATAACCTTTCGGGCTGCAAAAGACTTGTTCTTTTCGGCGCAACCCTCGGCATTGAGTGCGACAGAATGATTAATCTTTCCCTTCACGAAAATCTATCTGAAGGAATGGCGCTTCAGGCTGCGGCTGCCCAGAAGATTGAAGAGGTTTGCAACAGCCTTGAGGAAGAAATTAAAAACGAACACGGCGTTTTGCTTCGTCAGAGGTTTTCACCGGGGTATTTCGACCTCGATATAACCGAGCAGAAAAAGGTTTTTGAGCTGCTTGAGCTTACAAAACGAATAGGAATAACGCTGACTCAAAGCTGTGAAATGCTGCCGAGCAAAAGCGTAACGGCATTTATAGGAATTGATTGAGCGCAGCGAGAAACCTTTTCTTGGCTCCCTTGTGTAAAGGGAGCTGTCACGAAGTGACTGAGGGATTGTAACAACCCCTCATCCGTCAGCCTAACGGCTGCCACCTTCCCCCCCGAGGGGGAAGGCAAATCAGTTTGGAGATTATTATGCTTACTTATTTCGATGGCGGAATGGGAACAATGCTTAATTTAAAAGCAGGCGAGCTTCCCGAACAACTGAATATAACCGACCCTGAAAGAGTTTTGAAAATTCATATGGCATACGCCGAGGCAGGCGCGGATATTATTTCTGCAAACACCTTCGGCGCAAATCCGCTTAAATATGAAAACTATGAGGAAATAATCAGGGCAGGCGTTGCGCTTGCAAAGAAAGCAGGCAAAAAGGTTGCCCTTGATATCGGACCAACGGGCAAGCTCTTAAAGCCAATGGGTGAGCTTGATTTTGAGGATTGCCTTGAAGCATATGCAAAGGTTATCCGCGCAGGCAAGGACGGCGCCGATTTGGTTTTGATTGAAACAATGGGCGACACCTATGAAATTAAAGCGGCTGTGCTTGCGGCAAAGGAAAATTGCTCGCTTCCCGTTTTTGTTTCGATGATTTTTGATGAAAACGCAAGGCTGCTTACGGGCGCGGATGTTGAAACCGCGTGCGCTATGTGCGAAGGGCTCGGCGTTGATGTTATAGGCTTTAACTGCGGTCTCGGACCGAAGCAGATGCTTCCGCTTGTTAAAAGGTTGAGAGAATGCTGTTCAATTCCGATAACCGTTAGCCCCAATGCAGGGCTTCCCGAAGCAATCAACGGCAAAACGATTTATAATGTTAACCCCGAGGAATTTTCCGATTATATGAAAGAAATTGCCGCACTCGGCGTTTCATATCTCGGCGGCTGCTGCGGAACAACCCCTGAACATATTAAGGCGCTTATTGAAAAAACAAGGGATATACCCGAAAGCGTTCCCGAAAAGAAGAATAAAACCGTTGTAACAAGCTATTCGCAGGCGGTTGAATTCGGCAGAAAAAGCGTTATAATCGGCGAAAGAATCAACCCGACGGGCAAAAAGCTTCTTAAGCAGGCGCTTATTGATAACGATATTGATTACATCATCCGCGAGGGAATTGCCCAGAAGGATTGCGGCGCGCATATTCTTGATGTTAATGTTGGGCTTCCCGAAATAAACGAGCCCGAAATGCTCAAAAAAGCCGTTTCGGAGCTTCAGGCAGTTCTGCCGCTTCCGCTGCAGATTGATTCATCCGATACCGATGCTATGGAGCAGGCGCTTCGAATATATAACGGCAAGCCGATGATAAACTCGGTTAACGCAAAGGCTGAATCAATGGCAAAAATCTTTCCGCTTGCAAAGAAATACGGCGGTGTTGTTGTTTGCCTCTGCCTTGATGAAAGCGGAATACCCGAAAAAGCGGAGGAAAGAATTGCTCTTGCCGAAAAAATGATAAACGAGGCGGCAAAATACGGCATTGATAAAAAGGATTTAGTAATTGATGCGCTGACAATGACCGTTTCAACCAATTCCCGGAATGCCGTTGAAACGCTTAAGGTTGTTGATTATGTTAAAAACACCCTCGGTGTTCACACGGTTTTAGGCGTTTCAAATATCAGCTTCGGACTGCCCAACAGAGAGCTTGTTAATTCAACCTTCTTTGTTCAGGCTCTGCAGTCGGGTCTCAGCGGCGGAATTATCAACCCAAAATCCGCGTCAATGATGAATGCGTATTATTCGTTCAACGCGCTTGCAGGACTTGATGAAAGCTGCACGGAATATATTGCCTCGGCAACTCCCGTAGCTGCCGAAGCTGCGAAATCGGACAGTAAAATATCTCTTTTTGACGCCATAGTTAAGGGAATGAAGGAGGACAGCGCAAAATGTGCGCGCGAGCTTCTTGAAATGCATTCCTCACTTGATATTATTAATGAATATATTATTCCTGCGCTTGATAAGGTTGGCGACGGATTTGAAAAAAACACCGTTTTTCTTCCTCAGCTTCTTATGAGCGCCGATTCCGCAAAGGCGGCTTTTGATGAAATCAAGTCCCATATGATTAAAAGCGGAAACGCTCAGCAAAAGGGCGAGAAAATAATTATTGCAACGGTTGAGGGCGATATCCACGATATCGGCAAAAACATTGTTAAGGTGCTTTTGCAAAACTACGGCTTTGATGTTATAGACCTCGGCAAGGATGTTAAATGCGAAAGGGTTGTTGAAGAAACAATCAGAAATAATGTTAAATTCGTCGGCCTTTCGGCGCTTATGACAACAACCGTTGTTAATATGGAAAAAACAATAAAGCTGCTTCACGAGCAGACGGATGCAAAGGTTTTTGTCGGCGGAGCGGTTTTAACAAGGGATTATGCAAAGCGCATTGATGCCGATTATTATGCAAAGGACGCAATGGAAAGCGTCAGAATTGCACAGGAATTTTTCAGTTAAGACGATTAATTCAATCTTTCAGAAAGGAACACCTGAATTTTCTTGATTCGGGTGTGGCAAGTCAAAATGATTATATCCACTAAAGGAAGATATGCTATGAGCGTTATGCTTGATTTGGCTCAGCACGACGATGGCTCATATGTTTCGCTCAAGGATATTTCCGAGCGTCAGCAAATAAGTATGAAATATCTTGAAGCGATTGTTTCAAAGCTCTCAAAGGGCGGTCTGCTCGACAGCGCAAGGGGCAAATCGGGCGGCTATCGTCTTAACAGAAAGCCGGGGGAATATTCCGTGGGTGAAATTCTTGCGCTGACCGAAAAATCGCTTGCGCCCGTTTCGTGCATTGAATGTGAAAGAGAATGCACCAAAGAGGGCAGCTGCCTTTCGCGCCCGATGTGGAACGAGCTCAACGAGGTTATTATGGACTTCCTCAACTCAAAAACACTTGATGATTTGTTATAAAAGGCTGCTTTGACAGCCTTTTTATTTTTACGCCTCCACTGACGTAAGGGGTCAGACCCCATACGTCAGTGGAGGCATCGCTTCAACAAACATCTGATTTTTAGCGGATTTAACATTGACGTATGGGGTCTGACCCCTTACGTCAGTGTTGACAAAGCGGCGCGTTAATGCTATTATATGTGTAAGACTGGACGGTGATTAAATGTCAAGGCAAAAGCGAGTAAAAAGCGAAACAGGCATTTATCATGTTATGCTCCGCGGCATAAACAAACAGCAGGTTTTCTATGATAATGATGACTATAATATGTTTTTAACTGTTTTATCAAGATGTAAAACTATAAGCGGATTTAGGCTTCACGCATATTGCTTAATGCGAAATCATGTTCACTTGCTTATTCAGGAAGGTGAAGAGCCTATTGATTTAATATTCAAAAGGCTTGGGGATGCTTTTGTTTACTGGTATAACATCAAATATGAAAGAACGGGTGCTGTTTTTCAGGGAAGGTATAAAAGTCTGCCTGTAAATGACGATGCTTATTTTATATCGGTATTAAGGTATATCCATCAAAACCCGATTAATGCAGGGATTGTTAAAAGGTGTTCTGATTATACATTTAGCAGTTATAATGATTATTTCAAGGGTAATGGCTTTGTAAGTACGGGATTTGCCCTTGAGCTCATCGGAATTAATGAATTCAAGCGTATTCACGAAGAAATATGTGCTGATAAGCACCTTGATATAAATGATAATGCAGCAATGAGAATTTCCGATAATGAAGCAAGACGAATAATTGAACTTAGAACAAATTGCAGAAGCTTGGAAGAATATCAGGCACTGCCGAGAGAAACACAGATAGAATATGCGAAATATTTACGCAAAGAGGGACTTTCAATCCGCCAAATAATATTGTTTACGGGCGTTTCTCAAAGAATTGCAGAGGGCAGAAGCGCCGAGTAATCTTAATAGACGTAAAAACAATTGACAATAATTGACACTAATTGACGTAAGGGGTCAGACCCCTTACGTCAATTATGCATTCTGGTTGAAAATAATTAATAACTTAGCGAACTATAAACTGACGAAAGGGGTCTGACCCCTTTCGTCACCATTACGTCACAGACTTGTTCAAATGTATTGGACAGGGCTGTTTTTTTATTATTTGACATTCAATTGTCATTCGGTTATTATATTAACAAGGAATATTATTTTTGATTTTTATAAAAGGAGAGGTATATATGAAAAAGAAAATTAGCTTATTGCTTGCAGTTATTATGCTGATTTGTTCGCTTTCGGCAAGTCTTGTTGCGCGTGCCGATTCCTCGGACTACTATCAGCAGAGAAGGCAGTATAACAGCCAGTACATCTTTGAAGGCGGCAGCTTTTACGGAAAGAATTCCTATTTCTTTGATAACAACAAGAAAAAGCTTTTCGTAAAATCAAGCTTTACCGGAACTCCGACAGCTGTTCGCAGCAATATTAAGTGCTATGAATACAACGCAATAAACGGCAACTATATTTACTATGCCGACCCCAACGGATATCTTAAAAAGACTTCCACAACAGGCAAAACGATGAAAACCTTAATCAAGAATGTTTATATCACCAATCTGATGATAACGGACGGTAAGATTTTCTTCAGCGCAAACGGAGGCAAATATACGGGCTTCTATAAATGCGATTTTGACGGAAAGAATATCAAAAGAATCGGCAGCGAGATTCTTCATCCCTGCTTCTCGTGGAAATCAAATATCTATTACTTTGATTATTCCGCGAACAAGTTCAAGAAAATCAATGCAAAAACATATAAGGTTTCAACCGTAAGCTTCAACACAACCTTAAAGAACATTGATATTATCGCAATGGAGGGCAATATCCTCTATATCGCAAAATATTCAAAGAGCTCGGTTACCTTCTATAAGGCAAATGTAGACACAAAGAAGGTTACCAAATACTGTGAATCAAAATACAGAGAAGGTCAGTTCATCGCTGCAGGCGGAAACTTCTACGGCAACGAGCTCAGAGACGACGGCTATGTTTATTACTACAGATTCAAGTCCGACGGCAAGCGCGAAACCGTCAGAAAAATAGAAGGCTATAAGGTTATGTTTGACAGCATGGGCTTCTATAAGAACAAGATTGTAACAATGAAATATGACGAAGGAAACCCAACCTTCGGCTACTACACAATAGCAACAATAGCGTAGTTTTAAAAATCCCCCGCAGATGTGGGGGATTTTTTTAATTACGAATTACGGTTCGTTTGCGAGCGCTGCCGGTGGCAGATGAAGCGAACAAAAAGAACTGCCGAACGGTCAAAATTTGTCGGCGCTCCAAGCCGAAACAAATTTTGGGAACCGTTGGTCGAGATTACGAATTTCGGGGCGCGATAATGCGCCGAAGGTTCGTCATTCGTCAATTATTGGCTTTTTGACTGCCTTTTTATTTTTTGCTATACTAATTATATAATTGGATAAAAAATTTTTCAAAAAATTTTGAAAAAAGTGTAAGATTTATCCCCTCAAAAAGTACATACATATAGAGGCAGTGTGAAAAGTTTTATTATTCACTGCCCTGAAGTTAAAATCTGTGTTGAAAGGAGGTGCATCACTTGTCGGACAAAAGAACGAAGCAAGCCGCCGACAGTAAGCTGAAAACGGCATATAATCAATATTACTCTTCTATATATAAATTCTGCTTATCACGGCTTAAGGACGATTTACCGTCGGTTGAGGATTGCGTTCAGGAAGCATTTATAGTGCTTTATAACAAGTATCTTAAAGGCGAGGAAGTTGAATTTGTTCAGCCCTTCCTTTTAAAGACGGCTTCAAATCTTGTGAAAAAGAGATATGCCGAGCTGAAACGCGAGCTATTAAATGTTGATATTGAAGATGTTAAAGAAATAATAACCCATTCAACTGATATAGACGACCGTCTTTCCTTTGAGGAATACTCAAAAATGATAAGCGATGCACTGAATGACACAGATTCAGAAATATTCAGACTCAGATACATACAGGAATTAAAAATAAACGAAATTGCCGAAATTCTTGGAATGAGCGTTACAAATGTTTCGGTCAGAATTTCGCGAATGAAAGAAAAAATCAGAAAGCTGATGGAATAATATCAGCTATCGGAAAGGAGAAAACACATGGCTTGCATTGATATTGATTCAAAAGTATTATGCAACTTTAATAACGAGAATATTGCAGCTGCCCTGAATGAAATAATAGATAACGAGTTATCTAAAGATGTAAGCCGTATGAATGCAGGGCTGATAGACAGCTGCGTTGAGGCGCTTCTTGAATTGGAAAAAGAAGAAAACAAGGGCTTTACCGTGCTTATTCCCCTGCGTAATTCAAAAGACTTCTTAAAATCAATTCAGCCGAGGCAAAACCGTTTTAAAAATATGAATGTTTTTGCAAAGGCTTCGCTTGTTGCGGCAATACTTGCTGCTTCGGCAATGACCGCAAATGCCGCATACAAGAATTTTACGGGGGTTGATTTGCTTGATAATCTCGGTCTGCAGCTTCAGCAGAAGCTTGAAGATTGGAACATTATAGAAACCGACGCGCAAAGCGACGGCGAAATTATTCAGCTCGGTGACTTTGATGAACCCGAAGCGCCGACCGAGCCTGCAACCGCACCCGAACCGGCGCAGGAAACAACAACGCTTCCCGTAACAACAACAAAACCAAATGAGGTTAACAGCACAACAAAAGTAAAGAAGGATTATATTGAACAGCTCGGCGACGATGAAGAGGGTGAAGAGCCCTCAAGTGTTGCCCCAACAAATAAGCCGCCCGAAAACACAACGGAAAGCGCAAGCATTATTGAGCCTGAAAAAGAGCCCGAAAAGCCTTATGTTACGGCGCTTGAAGCCCGATACAATAATTTCAAGGTGAATTATATATACGGCGAGGAGCTTTCATATAAGGGCTTAAAGCTTAAAGCTGTTATGAGTGACGGAACTAAAAAGGATGTTGCGCTCAGCGACTGCGATTACACAAAGAGCCTCAATATGAATGTAACGGCTGACTACACCTTGCGAATTATTTATGAAAACTGTGTTATTAAAATCAAAATAACCGTTCGTCCCGACGAGGAAACAAGGGGCGCGGAAATCTGCAAAAATGATGATTTTGATTACTTCTTGTCGTCAAAGGGGGCTTATATAACCAAATATAAGGGCAGTGCCGAGGAGCTTAATATAAATCTGATTGACGGCAAACCTGTTTATGCAATCGGCGCAAACACCTTTAAAAACAGCAATATCAAAAGGATAACCGCTGTTTATGTTAAAAAGATTTTCGATAATGCATTCGAAAACTGCACCGAGCTTGAAAACGCTGTTTTCAGCAATAATATAACCCACCTCGGCAAAGCGGCATTTAAAAACTCGAATATTAAAGAGTTATCGCTGAAAGGCAGCTTAACCGAAATTCCCGAAAGCCTTTGCGAAAACTGCAAGGCGCTTAAAAAGGTTACACTGCCCGAAAATGTTAAAACCATTGGCAGCTCTGCATTTTCCGAGTGCACGGCGCTTGAAACAGTTATCAACACGGCAAATATTGAAACGGCAAAGAGCTTCGCGTTTTATAACTGCGAAAGCGCCGAAGCGGATTCATCAATTCCAAAGCTTAAAAAAGCAGGTGAATACGCATTTGCATATTGCAGAAATATTGATTTTTCAAAGCTGAACGAGGGCATTGAGGAAATAAATAAATATTCCTTTGCCTATTGCAATAAGCTAACCGAGGTTAATATTCCGAAGGGCTTCACTGTTATTCCCGAAGGCGCATTCAGGGGCGCTCATATAAGCGCCTTAACTCTTCCCGAGGGCTTAACGCAGATAGAAAGCTATGCCTTTATGAGCACGGAGTTCCGTGAGCTTACCGTTCCCGAAAGCGTTAAGAAAATCGGAACCTACGGCTTATATTCCGTAAGGATGAGGGAAATAACCTTCGGTAAAAATATTGAAAAAATGGGCGAAAACGCAGTGTTCAAGAGCACAAGGCTGAATATGAATGTTTATGCAAACACCGTGCCCTATGAATACGCAATAGAAAATAATATAAACTACACTGTTATTGAGTGAGAAAGGAGATAATATTATGAAACTAACAAAACGATTAATATCAATAATTCTTACTCTTTTGATGATTATATCAAGCGCACCGCTGACGGCACTTGCAGATAGTGTCAGCGAGTGGGAAATCTGCGGTCATTATGATGACCCGAACGATGATGATTACAGCTTTGAATGGATATATGACGGTCAGGAAGATGTTCTTTATCTTGACGGAAAAATTATCGGCTCAAAGGATTTTTATGATGAAAACGGCGAATATATGGGCTGCGATCTTCCTCTCTATTTCGAATATGAGGGAGAGCAACAGCTTTTTGATCTGCCTTTTTCAAATGTTGTTTTCAGCAAGAATGTTGAAGAACTCGAGCAATATTGCCTCGGTGTTGATTCATACAACGACAGAATTCTGAATGTTTTCTTTGAAAAAAACTCGGAATTGAAATATATCGATGCAAATGCTTTCAGAGGATATTCAATACGAGAAATAGAGCTTCCGAACAGCGTTGAGGATATTGGAGGCTCTGCATTCAGAGATTCAAATATAAACTATTTTTCTCTTCCCTGCAAAAACAATATTGAACTTGGAAGCAGTTTGTTTAACGGAGCTTCAATAGGAACATTTGATTTCAACGGCTGCAATATAACAAAGATTTCTCAGTATATGTTTGCTAATTCATATATTGATTATATTGTTCTTCCGGACACAATAAACAGAATCGGATTCGGTGCATTCTACAAAACAGTTTTTAACTGCGACATCGTTATCCCCGAAAGCGTTGAAATAATTGAACCATGTGCGTTTGAATATGCTAATTTTTTGAAGATATCTTTCACAGGAAAGCTTTCAATAATAGACAACAGAGCGTTTGCTTATTCAAAAACAAAAACGGAATCCTACTATTCTTACAGAGAAAGTGAAACAACGGTTTATGATAATGCGTTCAACGGAAGCGATATTCGTGTTAGCAAGATTGTTTTGATAGACTCTGATATAGATACTTATCAACACAGCGTTTACGGCACTTATGATAACGAGGAAGATGATGCCTTTGATTTATCATGGTCGTATGATGCGGATACCGACACGCTTTACCTTGACGCTGAAGGAATTAAGCTTGTTAAAGCATATGATTTGCAATGCCTTCCGCTTTTCTATACAAACCGTAACGGTAAAGAGATTTTGTGGTACGGAACATATCATAATGTTGTTTTTTCAAAGAATGTTAAAACGCTTTATGCAAACTGCCTCGGTATTATTGATTGGTCGCAAAGCGATTCTATAAATGTTACCTTTGAAAGCGGCTCAAAGCTTGAAAGAATGTCGGGCGACGCTTTTCAATATGCAAAGGTTCCAAGTCTTGAAATTCCCGACACCTGCTATGCAATCGGTCCGAATGCATTTGCCGGCAGCAAGCTTGAATATATTAAGCTTCCTGCTTTCAGGGGCGATGATAAAAGAGATAAAATGATTTTCCAGACAGGTGTATTTGAAGGCTGCAGTAATAATATTGAAGTAGATTTCAATAATATGCTCATTACGGAATTGCCCGACGACACCTTCAACGGCGCAACAATCAGCAATGTTATACTTCCTCAAAGTCTGGAGGAAATAGAAATGGATGCGTTTTATGGCGCAACCGTAAATTGTGATATTCACCTTCCTGATTCGGTTAGGATAATTAACAGCGCCGCATTTGCATATGCCAAACTGAAAAATGTTTATCTTTCTGAATCGTTGAGGTATATTTCAAATCACGCTTTTTGCAAGGCAACCTTTGACGGGAATGTTGTTTTTGATGAAAGCTCATATGATATTGAACTTGATATGTACGCTTTTTCCGAAACGAATATCGAAAGCTTTAATTTCACATCCCAGATAAAAGAAGTCGGACAAAGTGTTTTTCAGGATTGCAGAAAACTAAAAACAGTTACCGCAGACGATGACTGTGTTCTTGAAACAATAGGCTCATATGCATTTTCAAGCTGCTATCAACTTGAAACCGTAGAAATCCCCGATTCGGTTAGAACTATATCAGGCAACGCGTTTTACGATTGTTTACATATGACAGAAGTTCAGATTTCAGAAGATTCACATCTTGAAAGCATCGGAAATTACGCCTTCTATCAGTGTCAGAAAATAACTTCGTTTACATTCCCCGATTCATTAAAAAGAATAGGAACAAATGCGTTTTATCTCACCAAAATAGAAAGTATTAATTTCGGTAAAAATTCAAAGCTTGAATATATAGACCAGCAGGCATTTTATAACTGCTCTTCACTTAAATCGTTAAAAATTCCTAAAAAGCTGAAGCAAATAGGCAAACAGGCTTTTGCTGTTTCGGGAATAAGAAGTATTACATACGAGAATGGCGCTGAATTAATTAGTATAGGCGAAAGTGCATTTTCATTGTGCAGAGCCTTAACAAGTGTCCGCCTTCCCAATACAATTACTTATATGGGTGCATCTGCATTTGAGGAATGCACTAAACTGCAAACAATTAATATTCCCTCAGGTGTTACATCAATTCCCGATAAAGCTTTCTATAACGACGCAATTCTTGAAACCGTTATTCCGGATACGGTAACGGAAATAGGGAACTCCTCTTTCTATAAATGCGAAAAGGTTACAAGCATACCGAAAAGCATTTGCTCAATCGGCTCAAGTGCATTTGTAAACAGCGGAATTACTGCAGTTGACTTTTCTGGAACAACTCAGAGTATTAATATCGGCTCTAAGGCGTTTTCAGCCTGCAATTACTTAACGACAGTTAACCTCTCAGATTCAGATGTTTATTTGTACGATTATGCATTCAGCAGCTGCGGAAGTTTAAAAACGGTTTTACTTTCGGACACAATAACATCTATTCCGACTTCTGCGTTTATGAATAGCGGTATCGAAAGCATAACTCTTCCTTCATCACTGAAAAACATAGGAGATTCGGCGTTTTCAGGCTGTTACAGATTGAAGAATATCAACATTCCGGCAACGGTTGTTAAAATAAATGAACTTGCGTTTTCAGGATGTACTGCACTCGAAAACGTTAATTTTGCAAACAGTGAAGCGTCTATTACACTGGGAAATTATGCGTTCAACAGGTGTACTTCTCTTCAGGAGATTTCACTTCCGAATAATATAACCGCAATTCCGAAATACTGCTTCAGCTATTCGGGAATTGAGCAGATAAATCTGCCTTCAGCGCTTACCAAAATTGATACATCCGCTTTCGCGCAAACAAATATATATGAAATCTGGATTCCCGACAGTGTAACAACAATTAACAGTGAAGCATTTATTGATTGTAAAAATCTTCACAATGTCAGATTGAGTGATGAATCCAAACTAAGTAAAATCGAAAGCTATGCATTTTCAGGCTGTGAAAAGCTTACAACCTTTTATTTCGGAGATTCACTCACTAAAATAGGTTCATATGCGTTCAGCGACTGCGATTTTAAGTCGCTCAGACTTCCGAGCGCCTGTGCAACTGTTGAGAAATACGCATTCAAAAACAATAACGAGCTTAAAACTGTAATACTTTTATCAAAGGCTGTTAGCATAGGCGTATATGCATTCTTCTATAATTCAGACGAAAGCTGCTTCAACAATTTTGAAACAATTATTTACGGTTATTCATTTACGGACGCTAAAGCATATGCGGATAGCCACGACATTAGTTTTGTTCCGATAGACAGTGTTGAAAATCCCGAAGGCGTTGATAATTTCAATGAAATCGGCGAGGAAGTAGGCTCAACCTACGGAACATGGCAAAACGGAAACTGGTCGGTTCTCAAAGAGGAAGTTAATGTGTTATACATTAGCGGTCGCGGTGATTTTGTTACATACGGAATATATGACAGCAACGGAACAAGAAAAGATTTTATATCGCTTCTCAATGAATTTGAAATTAAAAGAATTAAATTCGGAAACGGAATAACAGGTATTCCTGCAAACTTCCTTCACAGCGAAACGCCAACATCAGTTGAGCTTATCAGAGTTCCGAATTCACTAACCTCTATCGGCGCTCACGCCTTCGACGGCAGCAATGTTAAGGCAATATATAACGATGCTCACTCTGAGGCGCCTCTTAACGGATGGTATTCATCATATATCCCTCAAAGTGTTACTTATATCGGTGAATACGCATTTGCAAACACACCTAATCTCGGCGAAGATTTTGAGCTGCCGAAGGACTTAACTGAAATTCCCGAAGGTTTATTCTTCAACTCAGGCATTTCCAATGTTGAAATGTACGGCAGAGTTACAAAAATAGGCAAGAAGGCATTTGCAGAGTGCTCAAATATGACCTCGCTTTATTTACCCTGCTCTGTAACCGAGTTTTATGTTGATAATGAGAATTCCGCAAATAATTCATTTGGCTGGACTGACGGACATATTAACAGCAATTTGTGGGTTTTAACAAGAAAAGACAGCGCAGCGGATAAATATTGTAAGGCAAACGGTATTAATACCTCAGAGTATTACGGAAAGCCGTACAGAAAGGGTTATTTATCCGACTATGCTGCACCTCAAACCAATATTGATAATGCAAATTATGTAACCGAGCTATACTGGGAATATTATATCGAAGATGATTTGGTGCTTTTAAATATAAAAGGCAGGGCAAACGAGCTAAGAACAAACGGCACGCGCTTATATGAATTCAGTATGGATTCAGATGCCTATGCTTACAAAAACAAATCAACTGATGAGATGATTGTTCAGGCAGATAATCTTATTATTGAAGGCATTACAAAAATGACCGCGCCGAACATCATTTCAAGATTCAATCCGAACAGCATTGATATTAAAAGCACAATCAGCAGAGTCGGAAGCGAAGTTTTTGCAAACTGCACAAGGGTTAAAGAAATATTGCTTCCCGAGGGACTGACAGTTGTTGGCGATTACTGCTTCAAAAACTGCAAAGCTCTTGAAAGAGTTCGTCTCGGCTATGGCGTTTCAACAGTTCCCGAAGGTCTGTTTTATGAATGCAGAAAAATTGAGGTTGTTGACCTTGGCAATATTGTTTTGCAGAATATAGGAAGCAAAGCCTTCTATAACTGTAATTCACTTAAATTTGTTAATCTCAGCAATATCACAAGCTATAACGAAGGCAGTATTGGTGAACAGGCATTTTATAACTGCGTTAACCTGCAGGAAATCTTCATTCCCCAAAACATCAGATACATTGAACAAAAAGCTTTTTATAACTGCGTTCAGGTTCAGCGCTTAACCCTTTCGGGAAATGTTACAAGAATTGAGAAGGATGCATTTGCAAACCTTTTATACTGCGAAGAAATTAACATCAATTCCGAGGTTAACCCTGCCGCATTCTCTGACGAGAAGGATATTTTCTCGAATCTCGGTTCATACACAAACGGAATTGAAATTAATATCGGAAGCAGTGTTGAAAACCTTGACTGCAAGTTCTTTAACGGTCTTAATGTAACAAAGCTTAATCTCGGCAGCGGCGTTGATACGCTCACCAACAAGCAATGCCTTTCAACGCTTAAAGAAATCACTGCCGACGACAGCCTGAACTTCACCGTTAAAAACGGCTTGCTATATCGCGGCAGCACTCTTGTTCTTGCACCGCAGGGGCTTACTCAGATTAATATTGACCCGTCAACAAAAGCGATTGATGCATATGCCTTCTACGGCACCAATGCAAAATCAATAACGCTTCCCGATTCGATTGAAACAATCGGAAACAGCTGCTTTGAAAATTCAAAAGCTCTGGTCGGTATAACTCTTTCAGAGGGGCTAAGCTATATTCCCGAATGTGCATTTAAAGACTGCGCTAAGCTCAGGCTTCTTAATCTTCCAGAAAGCATAGTTCTGATAAAAGATAGCGCATTCGAAAACTGCGAATCGCTTGTAAGCGCTGTATTTAACAGCTCGCTTTATTCAATCGGAATAAATGCATTCAAAAACTGCACAAGGCTTGAAGGGCTTGCCTTCCCCGAAAATCTCAGCAGCATTCAGCAGGGTGCATTTATGAACTGCGCTGCACTTAAATATGCATATATCTGGAACACGCTTATCGGCGACAATGCGTTTGACGGCTGCGATAAGCTCAACATCTTCACACCCGTTGGAAGCGATGCCTACCGCTATGCAAGGGAATTTGATATACCCTATTCGGCATATACGGATGAAGAGCTGTTCTTTGATGAATGGGCAATAAAGATTGATGCCATTGCAGGCTACCTCGGCTACTGCGAAGAGGACGGCCACGGCAATATTCAATACTTAACCGTTTATGAGGCAGACTGCGAGCACGACGGATATGTTATCGGCGTTTGCGAATACTGCAGTGAAATTCTTGAAGAAATCCACACCGACGCATACGGTCATAACTTCGCTCTTGAAACGCAGATTCCTGCAACGGCAACAACAAAGGGCATCAGCGTTTACACCTGTTCAAACTGCAATCAAAGCTATTCAAACTACACCGAGCCCCTTGATGAAAACTATCAGACAGAAACTCACAGCGTTTGCGGAAAGGTTGTTATTGCATCAAACAACCTTGCAACATCGGGTATTGCGCCTGCTAAAAATGTTTCAATCGAAATAAACGGTATGACGGTTGCAACAACCGATAAAAACGGAGATTTCAGCTTTGATATCGAAACGGGAACCTATGAAGCATATCTTAAATATGCCTACGGCTTCACAAGAAAGATTTATATCGTTGTTGATAACAGTGATATTGATATTTCGGATGAGCCGATTGAAATCATAGGCTGCGATTTCAACAAGGACGGCACTATTAACGACGACGATATAACCCTTTTCAAAATGATTATTTCAGCAAAAGAAAACGACCCGTCGTATCTTGCGTTTGTTGATTTGAATAACGACGGTTATATCAACGCAAAGGATTTGCTGTATATCAGAAATCAAAGCGGAATTTCCGCTTCAGGTTTTAAATATGAGCAAAAAATAATTTCACAATCACTTCAATACAATGTATTGATTTGATATAGGGCAGTTAAGGGGAAGCCGAGCGAAAGCTCGGCTTTCTCCATTTAACAATTACGAATTACAAATTACGAATTACGAATTTTGGGGCGCGATAATGCGCCGAAGGTTTGGCGTTTGTTTCATTTAATGATTTTGTAGGGCGCGACGCCCTCGACGCGCCGCTGCAATAACGCTTTTGTTACAACAACGGATGAATGAAGTGAACACTTCGCTCCGAGTTTTATTTTATTGTTCGAGCGCTTGTGCGAGTAACCGAAATTCGTAATTCGTAATTCGTAATTTTGCATATGTTTTTTTGTTTTGTTAATTTTTTATTGTATATTAATGAATAATTTGATATAATTAATTGACTTTAAAAAGAAAAGGGGTTTTCTTTATGGCAAAGAAAAAAGCCGCTGTTGCTGACGCTGCAAGCGCATCACCGGCGGAAAAGAAGTACATGAAGCCATCAGAGATTGTTACATTCGGTGTCGGATTGTTCGGCGTTGCATTGCTTTCAGGCTGGATGCCCGACTACACAATGACCTTCTTTGCAGACTTCGCATTCAAAGGCAAGGGCTTTGATTCGGCTCAGCTGGCAACCGTTGTTGCTTCCGTTTTCGGTGTTGCAGGTTTTGTCGGCGCAGTTATGGAGCTTATTATCGGAATCCTTGTAGACAGAACAAAAACCAAAATGGGTAAGGTTAAGCCCTGGGTTGGTTTCGGCGCTATTCCGTTTGCACTCATTTCAATGCTTGTATTTATGGCACCGAACACCTCCTCGTTTATGGTTGCAACCATCTGGATGTTCATTATTTATTCGCTTTATATTGCAATATCCTGTGCGGTTGAATCACCTGCAAACTGCTTCGGCGCACTTTGCTCACCCAACCCGAAAGAGCGTTCAAGCGCTATTTCAATCGCTTCCTTCCTTCGCTCGGTAGGACAGTCGGGCGGTCAGGTTGTTATCATTGTTGTTCCTGCAATAATGAAGGCAGTTATGGGTCAGCAGCAGTATAAGAATGCAGAGGGTCAGGGAATAGACCTTATCATTTCAACCGCAATCTGCGCGCTCGGAATGATTATCTTTGTTATGATTTTCTTTGCAAATAACAAAGAGCGTGTTCCGTTCACAACAGAAAAGGTTTCTCTTGTCGAATCAATCAAGCTTGTTTTCACAAACAAAAACCTTCTTATGGTTTCGTTAACAAAGCTTTTCGGTTTCGGACGCGGTGTTTACGGCACGGTTTCACTTTACCTTGCAGTTTATATCCTCGGCGATAAGGGAATGAAGCTCTGGATGATGCTTCCCATGGGTATCGGAACCGCAGTTGGAACCCTTCTTGTTAACAAGGTTCTCAAGAAGTTCTCAACAAAGCAGACCTTCGTTATCTTCTGTATTTACGGCGCAACCTCACTTTCAGTGCTCTTCCTTTATGCAAACTTCCTTGCAGGCGGCGTAAGAGCAATCGCAGGTTCAAAAATACTTATCGGCATATTCCTTTTAATCAACTTCCTCTGCGGTATTCAGCACGGTAACACAAACGTTACTCCGAATATCATGATTGCAGACTGTATTGATGAAATGGAATACAAAACAGGCAAGCGTCAGGAAGGTCTTGCATATGCAGGCTACGGTCTTTTCTCAAAGATTGCTTCCGCACTTACAAAGTGGCTTGCTCCCGTTCTTGTTTACACATGGTCGGGCTATCAGTTCTCACAGAGTGCAAACGTTGCATACGCACATCAGGAGGACTCAACATTAAGCAGATTCCTTGCTATATACACAATTATTCCTGCAGTATTCGTTATTCTTCAGTTCATTCCGATTCTCTTCTATGATATCGTAGGCGAGAAGAAGGAAAGAATCACAGCTGCACTTCTTGAGAAGAGAGCTGCTGAAGGACTCGACGAGGAGCCGGAAGAAGAATCACTTGCCGAAGAGGTTGCAAAGGCTGTTGAAGCACAGGCAGTTGAAGCAACAGAAGACGGCGAACAAATAGCAGAGTAAGGAGGGGCAGAAATGGCTAAAAAAGAGAAAAAAGGCTTAAACACAAGTGCTTATGCCATTGCAACAAGCGTTATTCTTGCAGTTGTTCTTGTTATTATGACAATCTTTTCCGTTTCAACAAAGTATACTGCATTCTCTCCCGAAAAGGTTGCCCAGGAATATGTTGACGGAATTGTTCAGACCGGCGACGGCTATAATGCATACAAGGTTACTCTTGTTTCAAAGAACAAGAAGTACGGCGATTTCATTATCAATGCTTATATGCGTCCCTATATTAACGACGGCGATGATGTTAAGCAGGCTGAATTCGTTGGAAGCGGTGAAGCTGAAGAAGCAGAAGCAATCGATAATGTTTATAAGGATATGTATGAATACTACAAAACCCTTATAAAAACCGTTAATTACGATAATTATGATGAATTCTTTGATGCATATTTCAGCAAGCTCAGAGAAGTAAGACATCAGTATTACGGCGATGATTATATGGACACCGAGTATATGTTCGGCGCATTTGAATCAAATGTTCAGACATATGCTGATGAATTAACGGGAACACAGAATGTGTTCGCATCCGACGACAAAACCTTCTTAAAAGAAGAGAGCGTCGGCGTATATCAGGTTATATTCGGCGAGCTTCAGAAGGTTGAGGTTGACGCTCTTGTTGACCCCGAAACAGGCAAAAAGGTAAGCAAAGCGGAAGCTTCAAAATATCCCAAAGCTAAAAAGGGAACAGTAACCGAAGAACAGCTTGTTTACCACCTCACAACCGAGGTTACTTCCTGCGAAGAACTTTCCGAGAAAGAAACCAAGGCTTATATCGAGGCATATGCAGCAAGAATTAAGCCGATAGCAGAGAGCGGCGAAGCTAAGGCAGATGCTTTCGGCTTGAAGGATGAAAATAAAGAGGCTATGATTAATGCTTACAAGGGTCTTGACTGTTCAGAGGATATCGCATCCGTTGCAAAGGCAGAGGTTGTTGTTAAAGAACAGAACGGCGAAACCGTTGCAAATCAGGAGCTTTACCTTGTTAAAATCGGCAAAAGCTGGTATGTTGATAACACAAACATCAACACAAGCGCACTCTACATTTCACAGGGTGAATAATAATAAAATAATGGGTTAAGGTGCTAAAACCTTAACCCGTTTTTTATTTCATCACAAAAGATTTTGATTATATCTATATCCGTTTTTTCATAAACCATTCTTGCGCCGACGGTGTCCTCAATTTCGTTGAAAACAATTTTACCGCCGTTAAAAACAAAATCAATTCCGTAGTAGAAGCCGCCGTCGAGCAGGCTTATTATTTTTTTTACCTGCTTTTCTTCCTCACAGCTTAAAGAATAGGGAATTGCTTTTCCGCCGAGGCAGAAATTAGAGCGAAAATCGGTTTTGCTTTCGCGCAGAATTGAGGTTATTATTTTCCCGTTTATAACCCAAACCCTCAAATCGCGTCCGAGGTCGGAAGCAGGCTTCTGGCAGACCATATTTTCGTCGTATTCTTCTGCGCTTTCACACATAACAACGCCTGCGCCGCCGTGCCCGTTTTTAGGCTTTTTAACAAAGGGAGGCGTATTGTATCTTGTCGGCATTATTTCAATGCCGTTTTTTTCCATAAAGTCGTAGCAAGCCTGCTTATCGTTTGCAAGCTTTGAAAATGCGGCGGAATTGAAAACCCTTATGCCCCTGCTTTCAAAGCGCTCGGCAATTTTGTAATTATTTGTTCGGTTTATAACATAGCTTGCTTCGCCATTGTAGTTCGGCTCTTTAAGCTCTGCGCCGAGCAGGGCGGTTATTTTATCGGCAGCAAAACGGTTTCTTTTTGCTTCTTCTTTTGAATAAATTAAAATCGGTTTCATAACAGTTCATCAATAATATGTTCAATTATCATCGGTGCAACATCAATGCCCGTAACCTTCATAAGATTCATAATATGGGCGTTTGAATTAACCTCGCAAACATAACCGCCCTTTAAAATATCAACGCCGCCGAAGGTTAAGCCGAGGCGCTTGCAGGCGTTTTGCGCGAGCAGAATTTCGTCATTAGTCGGTGTGTAGGGAACGGCAGTTCCGCCGTTTGTGATGTTTGAGCGAAAATCGTTTTTGTTTGTTCGCTTCATTGCGCCAACGCATTTTCCGCCGACGATTTCAAGGCGTATATCCTCTCCCTCTGAGTCGGCAATAAATTTCTGAAGCAAAAAGGGCTTGCCGTTTATGTGCGATATGATTTCGCTTTCGGTTTTGCAGAGAAAAACCTGCTCGCCGAACGAGCCGAAGCATTCCTTGAAAACAAGGGGCAAGCCGAGCTTTTGCGCTGCAAGGTGAACAAATTCGCTGTAATCGGTTTCAAAAAACGAAAGCGGCGCAATAATTGTTTCGGGCTGGGGAACACAGCCTTTCAGCGCGAGAAAGGTTTTTGCCTTATCGTCGCACAGCGCGATTGATGATGCGCTGTTAAAAACCTGAATATCCCTTTTTTCAAGCAGGCGCGCTGCATTAACATCCTTATCCCAGAACAAAACAAAATCGGGCTTTTCATCGCTGAAAATAAGCTCCTGATTTGTTTTGATTTCCATATCAACGCCAAGTTTTTTTGCGCTTGAAATTATGTGATTGTGAAGCTCATCAAATTTTTCACTTTTCAGAAAGTGATTAACCGCCAGAATTGCGTTCATACAGCTCACCTCGGATAATATAGTAGCATAAAAACGGTGTGCGTTCAAGGGAGATAAATTATATTTAGTGAAGAGGTAAGAGTTAAGAGTGAAAAGTTAAGGGACCTGCGGTCGGCTATTATAAAATTCGTTTCGGCGAACAATCGTAGGGTGCGACCCCCGGACGCACCGCAGA
>SVQE01000019.1 GCA_015065505.1 Oscillospiraceae bacterium | reverse complement strand
GGCGCCAGCCTTGCTTCACCGCTTTGCCTTGTCTTTGTAAAAAATGAACAGGGCAAAACTGCGAAGCACCTTAAATTCCATAGTTTGCGTTCATTTTTTCGTTTTTTGGTGCAAGCATACTGTCGTATGGTAAAACAAAAAGCGGAAAAAGGGGCGTGAAATATGCAATTTAAGGCTTACTGGGTTCGATTCTCTAATGCCTACGCCTATATGAGTCCGGATATACTGCGGTGCTTCCGATCTGACGGGAATAAAAACAGAGCAGCGATTGTTCGCTGCCCTTACCTTTTTCAACAATACAACTGCTTCGAAGTATCCATATTACTTCTCATCATTACCTCGAAAGATTGATTATTAAAATATTGTTCTTTAAAACTATTAATTTATATTTTTATTGACGGTTGCACTCTATTTGATATATAATGAAAATGGTAAAAACTAACATCACTGTAAATTGTTCACGAGGAAGTATTATGGATAATAAATCAGCAAAGAATACGGTTGGCTTACAGCCATATCTCTCTCCGATTGCAGTCTGGGCATTTTCAGTCGGCTCGGCAATCGGATGGGGCTCTTTAATTGTTACCAACACCAACTATATTTCGCAGGCAGGTCCTCTTGGTTCAATCATCGGACTGCTGATAGGAATTGCAATGATGCTTATGGTTGCAAGCCATTATCATTTCTTATCAGCACGCTATCCAGAAGCAGGCGGACTTTATAACTACATTAAAAACATCTTCGGATACGACAGAGCCTTTCTTGTTGCGTGGTATCTGTTTTTGGTTTATATTTCCGTTTTCTGGGCAAATGCAACAAGCGTTCCGCTGTTTGCGCGTTATTTCCTACACGGCATTTTCAGCTTCGGGCATCTTTACACGGTTTTCGGTTATGATGTTTATCTTGGTGAAGTTATTATAACCCTTGCAGTTATTGTTATTATTGCCCTAATCAGTATGTACAGCAACAAGCTTACCGCACGGATTATGACAGCGCTTGCATTTATTTTTGTAATCGGCATATCCGTTTGCTTTGCGGTTGCTATGATTAAACACCCGAGCTCGGGAATGACAATGAAGCCTGCGTTTATTCCCGATGCAAGCCATTTAAGGCAGATAACCCATATTGCATTTATTTCGCCGTGGGCATTCATCGGATTTGAAAGTGTTTCGCACTACTCCGAGGAATACAAATTTACACACAAAAAATTATTCAACATACTTCTTGTATCACTTATTGTTATCACAGCGCTTTATATCTTCCTTGTTGTTTTAAGCGTCAGCGCATATCCCGAGGGATGCAGCAGCTGGCTTGATTACATAACCCACCTTGATGATTATGAAGGTATTGAAGGCTTACCCGCATTCTACGCTGCACATCATTATTTAGGACAAAGCGGCGTTTATATCCTTATGGCTTCGCTGGTTGCGCTTGTTTTCTCAAGCCTTATAGGAATGATGAGAGCTCTCAGCCGACTTTGCTACGGCGTTGCACAGGACGGTATTCTTTCAAAAGCATTTACAAAGCTTAATAAGAAGAATATCCCCTATAACACAATACTTCTTGTTTTAATAGTTTCACTGCCTATTCCCTTCCTTGGCAGAACGGCTATCGGCTGGATTGTTGACACAACAACCTTCGGCTCAACAATCATTTACGGCTTTGCTTCCATTGCAGTTTTCAAGGCTTCAAGAGAAGAGAAGTGCCGCAAGGATATTATCTTAAGCAGCATATGCCTTGTTATTCTTGCACTGTTTTTATTCTATCTGTTATTCCCCGGTCTTTTCTCAGACCACACGATTGAAACGGAATCATACGCATTGATGATTGCCTGGTCGCTGCTTGGCTTGCTGTTCTTCAACCGCGTTATTAAAAAGGACCATGCAAGGAATTTCGGTAAAGCAATTATCGTCTGGATTGCGCTTCTTATATTCATGGTTATAATGCTTATGACATTGGTTCAAAGAATTAACGAAAGCAGACAGAATGATGTTATAAACACTATTCAGAGCCATTATTACGATGATGAGGATAATGAATCCTCTAAAAAAACTGATGATTTCTTTGAAGACCAGCGTCAGGCGTTATCAAGCATCAGCAATGTTTCTTCATTAATCATAATTTTTATATTCGGAACTTCGATTGCGGTTCTTTATTCCAACTACCGTTCAATGCGAAAATGGGAAAGCATAGCCTCCGCCGAACGCGACCACGCGCGAACTATTGCATTTACAGACACGCTTACGGGCGTTAAAAGCAAGCACGCTTTTGAAGAACAGGAAGCAATTATTGATTACCAGATAGAAGAAGGAACCCTTGAAGAATTCGGACTTATAGTCTGCGATGTTAACGGACTTAAAAGGATTAACGATACCCTTGGTCACAAGGCAGGCGATAAATATATCTGCTGCTCGTGCAATATGCTTTGTGAATACTTTGCTCACAGCCCCGTATTCAGAATAGGCGGCGATGAATTTGTTATTCTCCTTGAAGGACGCGACTATAAATCCCGAAATGAAATAATTGATGATATCAACAGAGTAATTGAAGAAAACATCGGCACCGACAGTGTTGTTATTTCACTGGGACTCGCTGAATATAACAGCGAAACCGATAAGAATATTCACGATGTTTTCAAGCGCGCTGACGCGCTTATGTACGAGCGCAAAAAGCAGCTCAAGAGTATGGGCGCCGTTATCCGCGAATGATAACGCAGCTCAAAGTTATTAAAAATCTATTTTAACATTACAACGAAAGGGCGGTGAAAGCTTTGAAAAGCAAAGGAATAGCAAAAAGGCTTTTTGCAATTATTATTTGTTTATCAGTTTTGTTATCCCTCACTGTGCCTGCTTATGCCGAAACAGCAGATAATAATGAAGATACACTTATTGTCGGCGTTCCAACAGACAGATGCCCGATATTCTATATCGACAATGAAACGAATGAAATAACGGGAATCGGCGCTGACCTTATGTTCACTGCTGCTCAGGAAGCAGGCTACAAGGTTGTTTTTCAGCAGATAAGCGAGCCCTCGCTTAAAGAAGCGCTCGACAGCGATAAATACGATGTTCTTATGCCTTTCGGAAGCGCGATTGACAGCGCCTCGGGCAAAGCTACAATCGTTTCGGAAAATCTTATTCAAACACCTTTCACCCTTGTAACCGAAGGAAAGCGCGAGCTCCCCCCGTTCGGCAGTCTTAAGGTTGGAATGCTTCAATCACAAAGAGGCATTGCAGAAAGCATTAACAATATCTATCCCGGAATGGTTATTGTAACCTTTGAAACAATGGACGACTGCGTTAAGGCACTCCGCGCAAACGAGGTTGACGCACTGCTTCACAATTCGTTTGTTTGGAGCTATGTTCTGCAAAAGCCTGCATATTCGGATTTGATAGTTCAGCCCTCAACTATGTTTACAATGGATTTCCGAGTTGGAACAACCAACACCCCCGAGGGTGCTGCAATCATCAGCCGTCTTAACACGGGAATTGCACAGATAAGCGACACACGCCGTCAGGCAGTAACACTTGATTACACTTCAAGAAGGCTTTATAAATACGATTTTTACGATTTTATATATTCCTACTGGCTTATAATTCTTCTTGCTTTCCTTCTCTTCCTTGCAATTATTATAATTGCAGTCGAGAAAATAAAAGTTATGAAAAAAAGGCATAACGAGGATATTCAGAATCTAATAACTCACGACCCTCTTACAGGCATTTTAAGTATGGATGGCTTCAGAAAACGCGTTGAAGAGCTGCTTCGTGAAAATCCCAAAATTCCGTATTTCCTTTCATACAACAACATCAGGGATTTCAAGTTTATTAACGACAGGTTCGGCAGAAGCGAAGGCGACGAGCTGCTTAAATTCTGGGCACAGATTTCCAAGGAATCTCTGAAAGAAAACGAGGCAATAGGAAGAATTACTGCCGACCGTTTTGCAGTGCTTCGCAATATTATTTCCGATGAGGATATGCGCTCGGATGAAATTAATGTTATCAACCCTGTAAGAAATTATTTCATAGACAGAGGCAAGGAAAATCCGGTTAATCTCTGCAGCGGAATATATGTTCTTACCCCGAACGACCATAAAAACATTGATGTTGACCATATGCTTGATATGGCGCTTATTGCAGAGAAAAGAGTTCGCAAGAACCACGATAACAACTTCGCGTTTTATAACCCCGAGCAGTGGGAAAAAGGCAAGCGAATGGCGGATATTATCTATTCCCTGCCCTCAGCCATTGAATCGGGCGACATTCAGGTTTATTATCAGCCTCAGATTAACTATGAAACCAAAGAAATTATCGGCGCTGAAGCACTGAGCAGATGGAATCACAAAAAGCTCGGCGTTATATCCCCTTCGGAATTCATACCGATTTTAGAGGATACGGGGCTTGTCTTTGATTTGGATAAATATGTTTGGGAAACGGTTTGCCGCGATTTGAGCGCGCTTAATGAAAAAGGCATACATATTGCTTTTTCAATCAATGTTTCGCGCCTTGATATCAGAGAGGACAGAAATATTCCCGAGCTATTCAGCAATCTGATTAAGAAATATAATATATCCCCTGACCAGCTTCATATTGAAATAACGGAAAGCGCCTATGTTGAGGACACCGAGGAGCTTATAAATACAACAAATAAGCTCAGAGAATACGGCTTTAAGGTTGAAATGGATGATTTCGGCAGCGGTTATTCCTCGCTTAATATGCTTAAAGAGGTTAGCGTTGACAGAATTAAGCTCGACCTTAATTTCTTAACCTCATCGGGCAATGAAAAGAAGAGCGAAACAATTTTAAGCTGTGTGATTCAGATGATTCGTGAGCTTGAAATTGAGCTTATAACCGAGGGCGTTGAAACCGCCGAGCAGGCTGATTTCCTTCAAAGCAAGGGCGCAAACGCTATGCAGGGCTATTATTTCTATAAGCCGATGCCGATTGAAGATTTTGAAAAGTTAAAGGAAGGAACTCCTGATAATGATTAAAACCAACGAGATTAAAAAAAGGCACAGGATTCTGATTGTTGACGACCAGGAACTGAACCGCGACATTCTTGAAACAATTCTTGAGGATGAATATGAGCTTTGCTTTGCCGAAAACGGCAAGGAAGCTCTTGAATGTATGCAGCAGGATGTTGACAATCTTTCGCTTGTTATGCTCGACCTCATTATGCCCGTTATGAACGGCTTTGAGGTTCTTGAGGAAATGCACAAGGACGAGGATTTAAGAAAGCTTCCCGTTATAGTTTTAACATCAGAGAAGGAAGCAGAATTAAAAGCTCTCGAGCTCGGCGCAGTTGATTTCATAACAAAGCCCTTTGATATTCACAGGGTTATTCTTGCACGAGTTGCAAGAATTATTGAGCTCAGCGACGGGCGCCAGCTGATTTCAAAGGCAGAACGCGACAAGCTCACTATGCTCTACACGCGCAATTTCTTCTATGAATATGCAACACGCCTTTTCACATATCATCCCGAAACGCACTATGATGCAATCGTTTTAAACATTGAGCAGTTCCATTCAATAAACGCAGTTAACGGCAGAGAATTCGGCGACAATATTTTAAGCTCTCTCGGCGGAATTATTCGCACATTCTTAAGCGAAACAACGGGTATTGCAGGCAGATTTGAAGCGGACAGCTTCTGCATTTACTGCGCTCAGCGCGATAATTACAAATTGGTTTTAACTCATTTTCAAAATGAAATTGACGCGGCATTCCCTAATGTTAATGTTCATCTCAGAATGGGCGTTATGCTGTGGCAGGAGGACTTAAACCCCATAACAATGTTCGACCACGCAAGCACAGCCTGCAGCAAGGTTCGCGGAAACTACAGCAATCCTCTTATGATTTTCAACGAGGAAATGCGTCAGAAGGAAATTCTTGACAGAAGGCTTCTTAATGATTTAAAAAACGCGGTTGAGCAAAATCAGCTTAAGGTTTTCTATCAGCCGAAATATGATATTCAGTGCAATCCCCCGAAGCTTGTAAGCGCCGAAGCGCTTATTCGCTGGGTGCACCCCGAGCTTGGCTTTATCACGCCGGGTGCATTCATTCCTCTTTTTGAAGGAAACGGACTTATCAGCGTTGTTGACAACTTCGTGTGGCAGAACACAACCGAGCAGATTGCAAAGTGGAAGAAAAAATTTGATTTTGAGCTTCCCGTTTCGGTTAATGTTTCGCGCTCGGATATTTTTGACGGAGCGCTTATTGAAAAGCTCAACGAGCTTATTGAGAAAAACGGTTTAAACCATAATGACTTAAAGCTTGAAATAACCGAATCGGCATATACTCAGGATGCCGAAGATATTGTTGCTTTGATTAAAAAGCTAAAGGAAGCAGGCTTTGTTATTGAAATGGATGATTTCGGCAGCGGCTATTCCTCGCTTAATATGCTTTCGGCAATGCCCGTTGATGTTTTGAAAATGGATATGAAATTCATCAGGAATATTGCCGTAAACGAAACCGACCGCCGACTTGTTACGCTGATTCTCGATATCGCAAAGCACCTTAATTTAACTGTTATTGCAGAGGGTATTGAATACCGCGAACAGCTTGATATTCTTAAAAAGGCAGGCTGCCGAATTGTTCAGGGCTACTATTTCTCACGCCCCGTTCCTGCCGAGGAATTTGAAGAAATAATCATTAACGAAATCAACACCGAAAGGAATTGAGTTATGAATCTTAAAGAACTCTACGCAAAAATTGATGGCGATTACGATAAGGCAATGCAGATTTTAAGCATTGAAAAGCTTATGGATAAGCATATTAAAAAATTTCCCTCAAATCCTCTTTTTGAGCAGCTTTTTGATGCCGCAAACAGTATGGATGCAAATGCTTTATTTGAAAGCGCGCACGCAATCAAGGGCGTTTGCGCTAATCTGGGCTTGTTTAAGCTTTCAGCTATGGCAAGCGAAATAACAGAGGAATTCCGCCCCGGAAATGAAAGAAAAATGACCGATGAAGAGGTTTTGAAAAAGATTGACGATATAAAAGCGCTTTACAATAAAACCGTCAGCGGCATTAACGAATATGCCTCGCAGGCATAATTTCTTCACTCTGAGAAGCAAAGGTTTATTCTATGAAAATTATTCTTATTCAGGTTATGATATATTTGGGCATTGCCCTTATGGCGTTAAATATTTATAAATATGTTCGTTTTTCCCGTGAAATAAGAGCACGCGGAGACTGGAAGAGCGAAGCAAACATATTGCGGCTGCCTGTTATTCTGCTGTTTCTGTTTCTGGTCGGCTACATAGCGGTTGCGCTGTTTGGCCATCCTGATCTGGTTGTTGCAGGCATACTCTTTGGCGGAAGCATATTTGTGTTTATAATGGTTCTTCTTATGAGGCGTATTGAACGCAGAATTCAGATTAACGGGCAAATGCAGGCAGAAATTGAAGCGGCTAAGCTCGAAAGCGAAGCGAAAACCCGTTTTCTTTCAAATATGAGCCACGAAATCAGAACCCCGATGAATGCAATTATCGGGCTTGACAATCTGGCACTGCGCGACGATGATTTAAAGCCCAAAACACGCGAACAGCTTGAAAAAATTGGCGCAAGCGCCAATCATCTGCTTGCACTTATCAATGATATACTCGATATGAGCCGAATTGAATCGGGACGAATGGTGCTTAAAAATGAGGAGTTTTCTTTCAGAGAATTCATTGACCAGGTAAGCATTATCATCCACGGTCAATGTATGGATAAGGGCTTAAACTATGAATGCCATATTGAGGGGCATCCGAATGATTACTATTTCGGCGACGAAATGAAGTTAAAGCAGGTTCTTATCAACATTCTCGGCAACTCGGTTAAGTTCACCGATTCACCGGGTACGGTTTCGCTCACGGTTAAACAGCTTGAGCAAAACGATGAAAAGTGCATTCTTCAGTTCATAATGAAGGATACGGGAATCGGAATGGACGATGATTTCATACCAAAGCTTTTTGATGCATTTTCGCAGGAAGATACAACAACAACCAATAAATACGGCGGCAGCGGTCTTGGAATGGCAATAAGCAAAAACTTCATTGAAATGTTGAACGGAACCGTTGAGGTTGAAAGTAAAAAGGGCGTTGGCTCTGTTTTCACCGTTACGGTTGAGCTTGGCAAATCCGAGCAGAGTTATTTTTCAAAGCATGGTTTTGTTCTTCCCAAAGACCTTCGCGCACTTATTGTTGACGATGATGAAATCGCCTGCGAGCACGCAATGCTTGTTTTAAGCTCGATGGATATTCAGACAGACTGGGTTATGTCTGCAAGCGCGGCAGTTGATATGTTTAATTCCGCAATCAGTAACGGCGTTCCCTACGACATTGTTATAACGGACTATAAAATGCCGAAAATAGACGGTCTTGAGCTTACAAAACAGCTTCGCAAAATCAGCGGAGATAAAACAATTATAATATTGCTCACGGGCTATAACTGGGATTCCATTGAGGACGAGGCAAAGAACGACGGCATTGATATTATCTTAACAAGGCCTCTCTTTTCCGAGGTTCTGCTTCATCATATATCCTCTTTACTTGAAAAGAAAAAGGATGTTATAGTTAGCCACGAGCAGGAGGAAAAGGAAGCCCTTGAGCAAAGCATACTTTCGGGCAAGCGCGTTTTGATTGTTGAGGATGTTGAAGCGAATGCGGAAATCCTTGCAGATATTCTTGAGCTTGAGGAAATGGAAAGCGAAAGAGCAGAAAACGGTCAGATTGCGGTTGATATGTTCTCTGAGCATGAAAAGGGCTACTACGATGCAATTCTTATGGATGTGCGTATGCCCGTTATGGACGGACTGACGGCAACCGAAACAATCCGCGCTCTTGAAAGAGAGGACGCAAGGGAAATTCCGATTATTGCAATGACTGCAAATGTTTTTGATGAGGATGTTGAACGCTCCTTCAAAGCAGGAATGAACGCCCATCTTTCAAAGCCGATTGAGCCGGATAGAATATTTGAAACACTGGCAGAGCTTATTAAAAAATAAACAACAAAAAAACGATTGGTGAATTGCTCACCAATCGTTTTTTTATTTTACATCTTCTAAATAATATCCGTATATGCCGTTACAAATTCATTGTTAGAGTTTTCGTAAATAACATATCCTCTGTAGATATAGCTATCATTAAGATTTCTTACGGAAATTGCAAACTGATTTGCGCCGACAAGTCTTGTTGACTTAGCGCGGATAACTCTGAAATCTTCATAAGTTCCTGCGTTTTCAATAACAAGCTCATTTGCTGTTATGTCGCCCGTTCCGATAAGAATTCCGTATTCCTTAATCTCTTTCTTTGCATCAAAGAGCTGAGCGTTGAATATGGTTTTCGCATCCGAAATAATTACGCCGCTCTTTCTGAGGTTGATACACGGAGTATTGAAATTATAGCTTTCAAAGGTTTCCTTATCAACAGCTTTAAGCGTTGTTGATTCGCTTGCGAAGAACTCAACATCCTCGCCGATGAAGAAAGGTCTGAATCTGTTTGCGCTTATTTCTTCAACCCAGCCATATGTTCCTGCACCGCCCTGAAGCGATACCTTTGTGTTATAGTTCACCGAGGAATTATGCGCCTCGTTATTTATATCCGTTGCGTTGATTGCACATGAAGCATCGCTGTTAACATTGTATTTAGCAACAATTTCAACATCCTCATTGACGGTTATTTCATCGTCGGTGCATAAAACGTCGCTGATATAATATCCGCCGAAGGAATAGTATGCAAGCGCAGGCGCTGAAGGAAGAGTGAAGCTTGAGCCTGCCGTAATATAATCAACAAGCTGAACGGGATATTTGTTTTTTGCGTCGCTGTATTCCCTAACTATTTTAACCTGAAATGTTGTTGCAGAGGGCTTAACAGCCTTAATGGTCATATTGCCCATAACCTTCATTTCAAGTCCCCTGCCGTAGCCCTGGAACTGCTCTTTTCTGTGGCTTGTGCCAGAAGTGATTTCCATATACCAGGCGGTTTCATCATTATCAGATTTGCAGATAACGGTTGTTCCGTAGGTTGCAGTATAAGGTGTTTCACTGCCCTCTGCAGTTCCTTTTTTAAAGCTTGTTTCACTAACGCCCTGCGTTGTTACAGTATATGTTCTAACGCTGTTTGAAAGCGCAGAGAGAATTGCTGTCGTTGCATCGTTAACATTTTCCTCACTTGCGTTTTCATCGAAAACATTAATAGTAACATTTTTATATGTTTCGCTTGATGTTCCGACAAGGGTGTTTGCCGAATTGCGTGCGCTTGTGATTGATGAAGTTAAATTATATGCATCGGGGTCGGGATTGTTGATAATTGCAACAGCTGCTTCGTATGCGCTTGTATCTATTTCCGTATCTGTTACGGAAAGCTTAAGCGAGTTATAAGCATTGTTGATAGCTTCTTCAAGTGCATCTGCATTTGCCTGAACTGCCTGACCGTATTCCGCCCTTGTTGCCTCATCAGCATTAAGATAGGTTGAAATATCGCTTGCGCTTACTGCACTTATAAGGGCTTCAACAGACTCGGCGTCGAACTGTGCTGCCTTGCCGTTAAGGCTTAAAAGGAAGGCATCAGCCTTATCAACTGCCTTTTTAAGCTTTGAAAAATCAGCGCGAAGCTCGGGTGTTTTATATGCATTGAAATCGCTTACAATGCTTGCAACCTCATCCGCTGCACCGCTTACGGTAGTTCCGCTCGAATAATCGTAAACCGCCGTCGAAGCGTCGAATTTTTTAACTCTGTTCAGCGCTGCATAATAATTCTTTATTGATGAAGGTGTGTAAAGGCTTTCATTGTTTCTTATTTCAGTAAAGCTACTCTGGAACTCACTGCTGTTTATTTCATCAATAACTGCTCCGAGCGAAGCATAGCCGATACTTTGAGAAACGGATTGCTTTGTTATACCGCTTACAAGAGTATCCTTATTGATATATCCCGAATCCTTGATATCGGGCTGTGAAATAGTCAGCTTTTTAATTGTGTTCTTGCCGTAGTAGGTATCGCGCCATACGCCGAAGGCAAGGAAATTGAACCTGCTCTTTGAAATATTGTTATCCTGCTTGAAGCCTATGAGCTTGCCGTCCTGATAAACACTAATAGTTTTTGTGCTGTATCTGAAATAAATTCTGTAGGTGTGCTCACCCTGGGAAACACCGCTTGCCCCGCCTGCGCGGATATCCTCGGTTGAGCCTGCTCCTCTATACTGCAATGAGCCGTCGTTTTTAAGCCTGAGCAAATCATTAAAGGCTGAATCATCGCCCGATGTCTTTGAAGAGCCTATTGCAAATGTACCTGCCTCACGGTCGTTATATCTTTCATTCGTTGTCATTGTGAGCTGAATGTCGATATCCTTTCCGTCCTCAAGCTTTGAAGCAGTATTTTCAATATAAGCGTATCCGTCGCCCGTTCTAAGACCGTTTGAGCCGTCATAATAATATGAATTATCACCCCAGTAAACAAGAGTCATTGAAGAATCGCCGAAGGTTGCATTCATAGGATATGTTATTGAAGGCGTTGAGCCGAAATCCCATTCAAGCTTTATGTTTTCAAGCGAGGTTGCATCAAAGCTGCTTATCGGCATTCCGTTTATATTAACCCTGCCGACGTCTGCCATTGACGGCGTAACCTTATTAAGCAAATCAATACCGCCGACATTACGGCTGAAGGTTATTTCATCAATACAGGTTTCTCTGTGGTGGCCAACATTACCGCCGATTGAAAGCGGAGTATAGAATCTGTGGTATGCAATAAAACATTTATCAGTTTCGGGAATATAAATAACACTCTGATGACCTGTTGCAAGAATGCCTGCCGAGGTATCCTTTTCAACAAGAGCACCGCGATAGGTTATATTGCCCGTTAAGCTTGTTGATGTTCCGTAGTGAACGCTGTAGTTTTCGCTGCCCGTATCGTCGCACGACCAGTGCCAGTAGTAAACGCCGTTTCTCTTGAAAACTGCAACGCTTTCTCTGAAGCCGTCGAGCCCCTCAAGCTTTCGAAGGGTTGAGGTTTTAACAGTCAGCATATCGGAATTAAGCTCTGCGATTGCGGCATTGCCGTTTCCGAAAAGAAGATATGAGGTGTCGCCCTCGGTGTAAACCGCAGGGTCTATAACCTGACCCGAATAGCCGATATTAGCGTCGCTGACCATTTTGGGATAGAGAATCGGGGTATCGCTTGCGGTATATGGTCCTGCAGGTGAATTAGCCCACGCAACGCCTATTGCCATTCCCTCACCGTAGGCTGATTCATATTCCGAAAGAATTCTTCCGCAGAAATAGAAATAGTATTTGCCGTTTTTCTTCTCGATTGAAGGCGCCCAGGCATTTCCGTTTGACCATGAGCACGATGCAATCTGAATGCCCTTTTCGTTAAGACCGGGGTTTTTATCCTTGTTATCAAGAATAACGCCTTCATCCGTCCAGGTTTCCATATCCTCGGATGAGAATGCGTGGAACTGAGTTCCGCCCCAGCCTGCAACGCCGTCCGTTGTTGGATAAATCCAGAATTTGCCGTCGAAAACATCTAAATCGGGGTCTGCATACATACCCGGTAAAACGGGGTTATTTGCAATTTCAGAAGCCTTTAAGGTGTATTCCTCAACAGTATCGCCGTGAACGATTCTAACGCTTCTGTTATAGGTTAAATCAAGAGTTGAGTTATTTGTGAAAGGCTGTGAATCAACATAGATTTCGCAGTCGCTGTTTAAGGATATGAAGTTAACGGGAACTGCCGTTGCATCCTGCCTTCTTTGAATAATAGAGGTAATTTCGCCGTTTGCTCTGTTTATCGAGGTTTTAACCATTGTGTGGCTGTCCGTACCCGAAACGCCGTCGAGATTGCTGACAACCTCGCCGACATTAACGCTGAGCAAAAGCGGAAGATGCGCCTTTGCAGTATTCTGTATCATCTGCGGTGAAAGCACTTTATCATATACCTCAAAATTATCAAATAAGCCGTTGAAATATCCGTCGCCGTCGTAGAAGGATTTACCGAAATACGCAAGCAGATTGCTTCCGAGGTCGGATACCTTATGAGCGTCGTTATTGGTTGCCTTAAGCGTTCCGTTAACATAGAGCTGACATTTTCCGTTATCAAAAACAAGCGCAACGCTCATCCAGCTGTCCGACGACTCAACCGAGGTTTTAACCTCGCGCTCGCTGTAATAGGTGTCAAGCGTTATTGCGTTTCTGACCTCGGAACCGCGAACTCTGAAAAAGTCGTATTTCGCATTGTCCTGACCGAAAGCAAAGGTGAAATAGTTTCCGCTGTTTGAGCCTGCTTTAATATCAAAAAGGATGGTCATTTCATCCTTGTTATCGAAAAAGCCCTGAGGAATTGCGGCATATGCCCCGTTTGTTCCGTCAAGCGATAAAACCTTGCTGCCGTGCTCGCTGTCGTAAACGGTTGTTGCATTTCCGCTGAGTGTCGGAAGCGTTGTTCCGTCCTCAAAGGTATATCTTAACGAAGCCATAGCCTCGGGAAGATTTGCCTCGGCAGTTGCCGCGATTTCTGCATCGGTTAAAACACTGTCGTAAACCTCAAAGTTATCAAAACAGCCGTGGAAAAAGCCGTCGCCGTCATAGAGCGATTTGCCGAGATAGGAATAAAGATTGCTTCCCAAATCCGAAACCCTGATGGTTGTATCCGTGTTTTCTTTAACCTTCACGCCGTCAACATAGAGTTTCATCGTGTAGTTATCATAAACCAGAGCAACATGCATCCAGCCGTTATAGTTTGCTCTGTTATAATCAACACCGTGCTCATTCTGCCAGGAGGATACTGATAAACAGCTGTAGAAGTTTTTATTATCACCGCTGTTTCTCATTCTGAAGAACGAATATTTAGTATTATCCGCACCAAAACAGAAGGTGAAGAAATTGCCCCACTGGTCGTTCGGAAGAACATCGAACTGAATTGTCATAACATTCATATTATCGAAGGTTCCGCGCGGAATTTCGGCATATGTTCCGCTTGTTCCGTCAAGGGATAAAACATTGCCTCTTTTATCATCATTGTAAACAATGCCCGCGTTTCCGAAAAGCGACGGAGCGTTTTCGCTGTTTTCAAAGCTATAGCTTAAAACAGGTGTTTTTCCTTCAACTGCAAATGCGCTGTAAACGGGAATCTGCAGCAAAAGCGCTAGGGATAGAATAATGCTTAATATTTTTTTCATATAAGCTCCTCCTGAAAAAATCAGTGTTTTTTATTTCTAATCATCTGTTTGCTGTTCTTCATTTGGTTGAGATGATTTAAGATTAATTTTGTTCCTCTTTTTTTGCCTGCGCCGTAAAAGGAATAGTTATAAGAGAAGCAATAACTAAAAACAAAATTGCCGCTTTAAAAGTTTTCAGGCTTTTGTGAGTTTTTGCCAATGAAAGCCCTCCTCTCATTTTCGATATATTGTTGATATATCAAATGCCGGGGTGTAATTATAATAGCTGTTATTTATGAAATACATAAAAAACAATAATACATAATAAATAATTATATAATATTTTATATTAAATGTAAATTGTGCTATTTTAATAAAATGTACAGTTATTTTTAGTTGCAAATGCCGAAGGAAAGGCGCTGCGATAATTGACTAACAGGGCAAACTGTGATATATATAACATATAAAGCTTTGAGAGGTTTAAAATGAAAAAGAAACTTATCGCAGGCATTATGGCTCTTTGCCTTATGCTTTCGCCCCTCACCTCGTTTGCAAAGGGCGAAACGCCAAACCCAAATGCTCACGCGCCCGAAATAGCATACTCGGATTCACTTTACGAAAACGGCGAAATTGCAAGCGAAGCAAAGGTTACCTTTGAATATAATAAGAACGAGCAGGAAAAGCCTTCCTTCTATCCGAGAATAGGCTGTGCTGCGGCATTCCTCGCAGACCCCGTAAGCTCAAAGATATTCTATGAAAAGGATGCCTATGAAAAGAGGTATCCTGCAAGCACAACAAAAATACTCACTGCGCTTCTTGTTCTTGAAAACTGCAAAACCGATGAAATGGTTAAGGTTTCACAAGAGGATATTGACGCAGTTCCGAGCGGATATTCAACTGCAAATCTTCAGGCAGGCGAAGAATTAAGCGTTTACACAATGCTTCAGGCATTGCTTATACCAAGTGCAAACGAAGCCGCAAACTCTCTTGCAAGGCATGTCAGCGGCAGCATTGAAGCGTTTGCCGATTTAAGCAACAAAAGAGCAAAGGAGCTCGGCTGCGAAACACTTCATTTTGTTAATCCCAACGGCGTTCACGATAAAAACCACTATTGCAGCGCCTACGATTTATATTTAATCGCAAGGGAATGTCAGAAATATGATGTTTTCAACGAAATAGTTAAAACAAAAAGTTTCACCGTTCCTGCAACGGATATATACAAAAAAGAAGACAGAACATATTCAAACACCAACGCGCTTCTGCTCCCCTCCTCAGAGCATTATTACGATGCCTGCACGGGAATTAAAACAGGCCACACCTCGCCTGCAGGCGAATGCCTTGTTTCAAGCAGCTATAAAAACAATCTGAATCTTATATGCGTTGTGCTCGGCGGAAAAATAGCTCCTAACGGAATTAACGAAAGATTCTATGATTCAAAAAAGCTTTTTGAATACGCTTATAATAACTATGAATACAAGCAAATTGCCGATAAAAGCAAGACTATTGAAAAACTTGAGGTTGAAAACGCAAAGGACGAATCTGTTATTCTCAATGCCGTTATTCAGACCGATATAAACGCAGTGGCGCCAAATGATTTAACTCAGTATAATGTTGTTACAAAAATAAAAATGGCACCCGAAATCAAAGCGCCGATTAAAAAAGGACAGGTTTTGGGAACCATAACATATAAGGTTGACGGACTTAACTACACAACCAATATTGTTGCCGACAGCGATGTTGCAAAAAAGCCGTTCTGGCTGTATAACCTGCTGTTCGTGCTCGGTGTTGCAATACTTTTAATTGCAGTATACATAATTTTCAACAAGGTTGTTAAAAAGAAGAGAAAGGCAAACAGAAAAAAGAGCAGAGAAAGCAACGAAGATAAAAATGATGATGAATAGAAAAAACGGGATGTCATAACGACATCCCATTTTTAATCATCCTATAAAAAATTCATACAGCTTTTCGGTGTAATCGGGTGCGGTATCATAAACCGCGTGACCGTAGCCCTCATACATAAACAGACTTGCGTTTTGATTATCCTTTTTCAGCTTTTCATATAATTCATATGAAGAATCTTTTCCGAAAACCTTATCTTCAGTATCCCCTATAACGAAAACGGGGCACTGAATATTTTTAAGCTCATTTTCTGCATTGAAGCCCAGGGTGCCTTTTGCAAGAATTAATGTGCGCTTAAAATCGTTTTCGCTAAACATTTTTGCAACAACCCTGAATGCGCTTTTATTCTTTTCAAAAACCTCTTTGGAATAAACCTTTTCTCCAAAGCAAAGGCAGAATTCCTTTAATTTATTCTGCTCAAAAAGCGATACCCATTCATCAATAACCTCGCTGCCCTTTCCGTAAACCTTGTACGCTGTTGAGCCGAGCACAAGCTTTGAAACAAGACCGCCGCAGCGCGCTGCAATCAGCATGCTAATCATTCCGCCCTGCGATACGCCGAAAAGGCAGATATTCTTTAGCCCTAATGATTTAATAACCGTTGCGGTATCCTCTGCCATATCGTAAACAGTATAGCCCTCGGGCATATTTTCGCGTCTTTCAAAAAGATAAACGGTGAAATCCTTGCTGAATATTTCATACTGCTTTTCAATAGCTGCCGCAAAGGATATAACACCGCCGAGGCTGATTCCGGGAATAATAACAAGCGTTTTTTCACCCGTTCCGAAACGGATGTACTGCATTTTCAATTTATCGTTTTCAAAGGTTTCAATAGTATAGCTCATAGCCTTAATTCCTTATGTTTATATACGGTTATTATAATGCGTTTTTAAGGTATTGTAAACATATAATAATAAAACTTGAATTGTTTTTTACATATGTTATAATACAGAAAAATGCGTGTGGAGGTAAACTATGGAGTTTTACACCGAATGGCGCCTTGAGGGCGATGAATACAGCGGCGGATTTTTAAACGGAATATCCCTTTCGGGAAGCGAATCCGTAAGGAATATGAAGGAAGTTGAAAAACGCGCCGACAAAACCGTTTTTGAAGGTAAAAACGGCTGTATTATTGAGTGCTTTCACGAAGAGAAAAACGGCGTAACTTTCACAAAATCGGTTTTCAAAAACAATAGTGCCTCCCCTGTTCGCCTTGAGCTGCTTTCAAGCTTTGCAATCAAGGGAATAAAGGCTGATAAAATCCACAGAGCAACCTCCTTCTGGGCTGCCGAGGGCAAGCTTTTATCCCAGAAGCTCACAGATTTGAACATGGAAACCTCCTGGGCAAAGCACGGAATAAGAATTGAAAAATTCTATCAGGCAGGCTCAATGCCCGTTCGCAAATGGTTTCCGTTTTTAGTGCTTGAAAACAGCGAAACAAACGAGTTTATCGGCGTTCAGCTCTACATAGGCTCAAGCTGGCAGATTGAAGTTCTTAACAAAACGGGCGAAATATATATTCACGGCGGAATCGCGGATAACGACTGCGCTTGCTGGTTTAAAACAGTTAATCCGGGCGAGGAATTTGAAACACCGAAGGCTGCCGTTGCAACGGGAAGCTCGCTTCCTGAGGTTTGCAACAAGCTTGTTAAAGCTCAGAATCCGAGAATTGCCGAGGTTGACAAGGATATGCCCGTTATCTTTAATGAATACTGCACAACCTGGGGCAATCCTACTCTTGAAAACATTGAAAAAACCGCAAAGAAGCTTGAAAACACAGGCGTGCGCTATCTTGTTATAGACAGCGGATGGTACAAAAAAGAGGTCGGTGATTGGTTCTCGCTGACGGGCGACTGGATTCCGAGCAAGGAGCTTTTTCCCAACGGAATTAAAGAGGTTGCCGACATAATCAGACAGCACGGAATGATTCCCGGCTTATGGTTTGAATTTGAAACACTCGGGCATCTTGCCGAGGGCTGGAACGACACCGAGCACATCTTAACCAAAAACGGTTATCCGATAACCTCGGGCGGCAGACGCTTTTGGGATATGCGTCAGAGCTGGGTTAAAAGCTTCCTTGATGAAAGGGTTATAGGGCTTTTAAGAGACGCAGGCTTCGGCTATCTTAAAATTGATTATAACGAAAACATAGGTATCGGCGTTGACGGCGCCGAGAGTCTTGGCGAAGGCTTACGCCAGACAGTTGAGGCAAGCAGAAAATATTTTGAACACATTGGCGATGAGCTTCCCGAGCTTGTTGTTGAAAACTGCTCAAGCGGCGGCCACAGACTTGAGCCCTCGTTTATGGAAACTGCATCGCAGGCAAGCTTTTCAGACGCGCACGAATGCAATTCAATTCCGCTTATTGCCGCAAATATGCACAGACTTATAAGACCCGAGCAAAGCCAGATTTGGGCTGTTCTCAGAGCTGATGCGGATATAAACAGAATAAACTATCTGCTTTGCGCTTCCTTCCTCGGAAGGCTCTGCCTTTCGGGTGAAATCTTTGATTTAAGCGACGAGCAGTGGCAATGTGCACTTGATGCAATCGCGCTTTACGGCAGAATTAAGCATATTATTAAAAACGGCTTCACCTCAGTTATAAGAGCAACTGCCGAGGACTACTCGAATCCCGAGGGTTATCAGGCAGTTTTAAGAGAATATGAAAACGAGGCACTGCTTATTGTTCACACCTTCAAAAACGGAGCAAATCCGCCGATTGACGATTTGCTTGAGGGATGGAATATTAAAGAAACCTTCGGCAGCGAGCTTGACGGCGAATTCAGAGGACGGATGTTTGTTTTAAATAAAAACGGAGATTAAAAATGGAACACCTTGCAACAATAATTATTGTTATAATAATTCTGATACTTGTTGTTCTTGCAATAAGAAAAATAGTTAAAGATAAAAAATCGGGCAAAGGCTCGTGCGGTAACATCTGCGCCGATTGTCCTTACAGCTCAAATTGTAATAAAAAATAGCAAAAGCGGAAGTCCGAACGGGCTTCCGCTTTTTTACATATATCTCTCTATATCTTCTCTTTTTGCCAAGCCTTCGGAGTACGCCGTTGCGTTGCCGCAGGCGCCCGCAAGCTTTAATGCATAGGCATAATCGCCTGTTTTAATATATCCCGATATAAAGCCTGCAACCATACTGTCGCCGCAGCCAACGCTGTTAATAAGCGTTCCTTCGGCGTTTTTAATTCTGTGAATAGTGTTATTCTCATCGAGCAGAACCGCACCGTTTTCGGCAAGGGACACCAAAACATTTTTTGCGCCCATACCGCGAAGCTTTTGGGCATAGGTTATAACATCCTCTTCGCATTTTATTTCAGCGCCGAAAAGCTTTGCAAGCTCGTGGTGATTGGGTTTAATTAAAAACGGCTTATATTTAAGCGAATTAAGAAGTAAATCGCCCTCGGCATCAACAACAAAGTTAACGCCATCGGCGCATCTTTTCATCATTCGTTCATAGATATCACCTGGCAGATTTTTTGAAACAGAGCCTGCAAAAACAACATAGTCCCCTTGCTTTGCCTTATCAAGCTTTTCAATCAGCTTTTCAATTTCAATTTCGCTGATTTCGGGTCCGTTCGCATTGATGTCAAGCTCTTTTTGGTATCTTATTTTAACATTAATTCTTGTGTCCCCGTTTATGTGAACAAAATCAGTTTTAATGCTTTCGGCGCTGAGCAGACCTTCAAGCTTTTCTCCCGAGAAACCGCCTGCAAAGCCGAGCGCAATATTTTCGCTTTCAAGCTCACAGAGCACCTTTGAAACATTAACGCCCTTTCCGCCGAAATAAAGCCTTGCCCCGTCGGCACGGTTGATATCCTCAAAATCGAGCTTATCAAGCTTTAAAACATAATCAAGCGCAGGATTTAATGTAACGGTGTAAATCATTCAACCACCTCTTTACAGAGCTTTATTACTGATAATTATATCATTATACCAAAAGCGTTTCAATATAAAAAACAGACCCTTACGGGTCTGTTTTTTATGCCTCTGAAAAATTGTCTTTGCTAACTCCGCAAAGCGGGCAGCACCAATCCTCGGGAAGGTCCTCGAAAGCAGTGCCGGGAGCAATGCCGTTATCGGGATCACCCACCTCGGGGTCATACTCATATCCGCAGATATTGCAAACATATTTAGCCATAATTTCACCTCCACAAATAAATTTTATATTAATATCAATTATTAATCTTATCGAGTAATTCTTCGTGATGCTTCGGCTGATTTTTTCTCACTATAACAGCAGGAATAAAGCAGAAAAGCATAATAACCGCCGAGCCGATGAAAAGCTCCATAGGATAAACAATCTTGCTTTCGTCAGTTACTCCCCTGTTTGCCATATTGATGATGAACTGAGCAACAAGCGGACCTATTATCATCGGAACCAAAACATACATAACCATTCTGCAGCCCTGGAAAAGCCCTTCCTTACCTTCGGGAATATAATCCCTGTATGAAGCGGTAAAAAGCCCTGCCATAACAAGCGAAACGCCGATAGTCAGTATTCCGCCGACAATGAGAATAATTGTTACAAGCCTTTCGTTTTTGCCGATATAGAATTTTGAAAACCAGATTATCAGGCAACCGATAATACCTGCAATAATTGTTGGAAAATAGAAATGCTTTTTGCCGAATTTATCCATCAGCGCAGATATTATAACAGAAAGAACTGCCGAAACAAGCATAATTATTCCGATTGGAATAATATAGTTTTTAATCTTCATTGTTCCTTCAACAAGGTTGAAGAGATAGTTTACATAAACCTGATATGCAACTGCCGACACCATATTTCCTGCTAAACACCAGTAAAGCATTTTATTTTCTTTAATAACCTTTGGCTGAAGCGAATATGTAAAATCGGATATAAACGAGTTGTTTTTGTTGCCCTTTATCCCCTGCTTATCCTTCATCAGAACAAGCCCGATTACACCGCCGATTGTTGTTATCAAGCCGAGCATAATGAAGAACTTTTTCCAGTCGCTCTGCGTTGCGGATTCGTTAGTCAGGCTGTCGAAACCGCCGAAAACAACTGCAAGCGCAAACAACGGCATAATTGCAAGCACCGTATCAACCCTTGCTCTGTTTGCAGTATTTGAAACATCAGTTATCCATGTGTTGAAGGCTGCATCGTTTGAAATTGAGCCGATAATGCTCATAACGCAGTCCATCGCAACAACCAAAACGGCAAGTGCAACAACCTTATCCTTGCTTGGCTGCATTGGAACAAGCGCAAACATTGCAATGGTAAAGCCCCAGACTATATAGCCTGCCGAAATAAAGATTTTTCGTTTACCGCTTCTGTCGCACAGCGCACCGCCGATAAGCGTTGAAAGCGTTGCAAATATTGCAGAAAATGCAACCATCAATGTTGTTGCCCACGGCGCTCTTGTTATTTCGTTTTGCATAAAGCGCGAGAAATACATATTCTCAACAACCCATGCAATCTGCCCGATTAATCCGAAAAGAATTATCGAGCTCCACACTCTGAAGCCGAGCGCACCCGTTTTTGCTATTTTCATAGATAATCACCCGAGCCTATTTTAACACTTAATCAAAAACTATTCAATAGGTTCGGCATAAATTGAAAACTCAATTCCTTTAAGCGTATTCAGTCTGTATTCCTTTGTCGGGAACGGTCCGCAGGCGCCCGAGCCTGCGCCGAGCTGATAATAATCAAGGTGAATAAAGGTTGTGTCGCAGAGCTTCAAGTCCTCCTGATGCGCCGCTTTAGCGCACTGCTGAGAGGTAAAGCAATCCGCAGAGAAAATCCGCTGTCCCTCACTGAAGATGAAGCGCAAGCCTGCGCCGTTTTTATTTTTCACCTCAGCCCATCTGACATCGCTTCGCATACCGCTTTCCTGCGGTCTGATATACCTTTCACGCATTTCATCAACCCTGCAATCATAAACGCCGAGCATTGCGTGTTCCTTATAATCGGGAAGATTCGGCATATCGCCCAGACCGAAGTATTTAACATTTTCGTATTCCTTCGGCATTTCAAGTGTTAAGCCGAAGCGCGGAATGAACGGAATTTTCTTTGATTTAAGGCATTTAACATCAATTTTAATGCTTCCATCAAGCTTGATATTATATCTGATTTTAAGCTTCAAAAGCTTCTTTGCTTTGGTTGTTGAAAGCTTATATGTGCCGTCGATAACAAAGCAGTCGCCCTCGGTTGAGGTTTTTATTTCATCGCAGAGATAGAGCTTTTCGGTATCAAGCGCAAACCTGTTCCATATCATCTGCAGGTTTCTGTCGTTATCAATGGGCGCTCTGAAAACGCTTATGCCAAAGCCGTTTGCGCTGCCGAAGGGCGCTGAGTTTATAAACTCGTTTCCGTATTTGCAATAGCTTTCAACCATACCCGTTTGCGTATTGAAAACAAGCTCGCCGCTTTCAAATTCAACAATCAGCTTTTTCTGGCTTTTAATAGCCTTGGGCGCTTCATCATAAATGCAAATCTCTTTATATGCACCGCCTATAATATTATCACGAACATCAATCTGCTCTGAGGCGATTTCAAAATCATCATCAAAATATCTCAGTATAACGGCTTCGCACTCAGAACATTCAATTTTTGTTTCAAAGGCTTTGCGTGGCTGAATATCAATACTGAATTCGCCTTTTCCCTTCTCCTCGCCGTTTCTTCCGATTGCGTTCCACTTAACAGTAAACTCTGCATTTTTAAAGAAGAAAAGGTTTTTAAATGTGAATTTTTCGCCGTCATATTCAGCTCTTATGGGGCGGTAGCAGTTTTTCATCTGATATGCGCCCGAATGGGGCGTTCTGTCGGGGAAGAATAAGCCGTCAACGCAGAAATTGCCGTCGTGCTTTACTTCCTTATGGTCGCCGCCATAGGTGTATTTATATCTGCCGTTTTCGTGATAAACAGCGTGGTCTGCAAATTCCCAAATGCAGCCGCCGAGCATATTATCACCGCCGTAGAAGAACTGCATATATTCTTCAAGGTCGCCTGCTCCGAGTCCCATTGCGTGGCAGTATTCGCACATAAAATAGGGCTTTTGATAGAATTTTTTCGGCAGCCCTCTGCCCGATGAAACTCTTGATGAAAGCTTGTGCCAGGGATACATCATTGAAATAACATCATAGGCAAAGCGTTTTGTGCGAACAACGCCCTCATAGTGAATCGGAATACTACTGAGCTTTTTAAGCTCTTCATAGCAATAGTCCTGATTAAGCCAGCCCCAGGATTCGTTTCCGAGCGACCACATTGTTATTGACGCGTGGTTCTTGTCGCGTTCAAACATTCTTTGCACCCTGTCCCAGTATCTGTCCTGCCACTCAGGGTTATGGGAGCAGGCTTTGGGCTTATGAAGCTCCGAGGAACAGCCGTGAGTTTCTATATCCGCCTCATCAACGGTATAAATTCCGTATTCATCGCATAAATCAAGAAAAATCGGGTCGGGAGGATAGTGAGAGGTGCGAACGCAGTTAACATTGAAATCCTTGAAGATTTTAATATCCCTTTCCATATCCGAAACGCTCATAACATAGCCCTTTTCGGGGTCTGTGTCGTGATGATTTACGCCAAGAAGCTTAATTGCCTTTCCGTTGAAGGTGAATATATTGCCGATAATCTTTATGCGCTTAAAGCCTATTGGCCTTGAAATGCTTTCAACGGCTTTTCCGTCTTTGAAAAGCACTAAAATGAGCTTATAGAGCTTCGGCGTTTCCGCGCTCCACTCTTCAACCTTGAGCGCATTAAAATCTATAACTTCCTTTTCGTTTTCAGCACTGATTATTTTTGAAGCAAGCTCATTATCGCCGTCAAAAACGCTTGCTTTAATCTCGCATTCATCGCATAACTTAAGGCTGATATCAAGGCTTAAATCATAGGTAAAATCGTTATTAAAAGAGGTTTTTGCTTCAAAATCGTAAATTGAGTTCTTTTCGGTTTTATAGAGCAGAACATCGCGGAAAATGCCGTTATTTCTGAACATATCCTGCGCTTCAAGATATGTTCCGTTTGAATATTTATGAACAACGGCTATAATTTCGTTTTCGCCCTCAATAAGATAATCGCTAATATCAAATTCGCTTGTGTTGTGGCTGCCCTCGCTGTAGCCGACATAGTTTGAATTAACAAAAACATCAAGCGCGCCTGCAACGCCGAGAAAGCTCAGCGTGTAGTTAAGAGATATATCTTCAATGGTGATTATTTTTCTGTAGATGCCTGCTGCGCAGTCCTCGGGGATTTCGGGAGGATTGGGCGTAAACATATATCTTGTGTTCAGATAGCAGGGGCTCTCATACCCCGTAAACTGCCACATTGAAGGAACGGCAATTTTATCGAAGCTTTCGTTTTCGCTTTCCCATTCTTCGGGAATATCCCTGCAGCTTTTATAATACTTAAAATCCCACTCACCGCTTAGCACATCAACTCTTGATGAAGAATAGCGCTCGAGTCTGATATCAGCTTTTTTCTTTGCTTCATCGCCTGCAAAGGGAATGAAATATGCGCGCGGAGTTAAAACATTTTCTTTGAATATTTCAAAATTGCAGAAGTTTCCGTTATTCAGATAATATTTCATAGCAGCCTCCAATAATAAAGGGAGGGTGCGGAGACCCTCCCCAAGACCATATTATATTAAATTAATTATTTCTTTCATTTCCTGCATATGCTCTTCCATGCTCAGCGCCAGCTGCATCTGGTTTCTTGCACGGTCGAGGTTATGCTCGGAATAATTTGTTTTGAAGTAAACATCGCCGTTGAGATAGTCTGTTAAAAATCTCATAGCAAGCTCGGTTGTTAACAGCCATGCCGAAAAAGCAAGATAATCCTTTTCGCACTGATTAAGTGTATCGCCGCATTCGCTGAGGAAGCCCTCGGCAAACGCTTTGAAATATTCAAGGTTGATGCCAACCTTTGATAAATCCTTTTCGTCATCCGCCGCTGTGTTAGCGCCGAAGCGGATTGCGTCGCCGAAATCATAGAGCGCAAGCCCCGGCATAACTGTGTCAAGGTCGATAACGCAAACACATTCAAGTGTTTTTTCATCGAACATAACATTGTTAAGCTTTGTATCGTTATGAGTAACGCGAAGCGGAAGCTTGTTATCATCAATCAAATCAACAAGAATGCCCATTTTATCCTTGCGCTGAATGATGAAATCAATAACATCCTTGCAGGAATCCGCTCTGTCTTTAACATCAAGGGTTAACGCAGGCAGAAATTCATTTTCAAAACGCCACCTTGTATCGTGGAAATTCTCGATTGTTTCATAGAGCGAATCAGCATCAAAATCGCCGAGCATTTTCTGAAAACGCCCGAAGGCAATTCCGCTTGATTTAAATAAATCGGGTGTTTCGGCAAAATCAAAGCTCACACTGTCTTTAACAAAAACATAGGCGCGGTAAAATGAACCGTCAGAGCAGCGATAGTAATTATTGCCGTCGATGGTTCTGATAAAGTGCAGAGTTTCTCTGTTTTCGTCGCCGCCGTTCTCGCGGATTTTTTCTCTTAAGAAGGAGGTTACCGAGAAAACATTGCTCATAAGCTCATCAACATTTTTGAACACGCCGTTGTTGACCTTCTGAACAACATATTTCTGCTCGTTTTCGCCGTCCTTATACTTTGCAATATATGTTTTATTAATATGCCCTGAACCAAATTCTTTTACGCTTATGAGCTCGCCGTCAAAGGCGAAATTGCCCAAAGCCTCTCTCAATTCATCCATAATAATTTCTCTTTCGTCTTATTATGCTTATATAATAACACATATTGTTAAAATAATCAAATATATAAGTTGAAAACACTTGCCCTTTAGTGTAAAATAAAGAAAAAACAATATTAAGGAGTTTTTTATGGATATTAAAATTTCTAACAGCATTAAATATATCGGCGTTAACGACTATGATATAGACCTTTTTGAATCACAGTATATGCTTGAAAACGGAATGGCATATAACTCATATGCTATTCTTGATGAAAAAATTGCAATCTGCGATTCCGTTGATAAAATCGCCGTTGACAGATGGTTTAAAAATCTTGATGAGGTTCTCGGCGGCAAAACACCCGATTATCTTATTGTTCACCATCTCGAGCCCGACCACTCGGCAGGTATTGAAGCATTCGCCGCTAAATACGAAAACGCAAAAATTGTTATTTCAACAGGCGCGCTCAGAATGTTTCCTCAGTTCTGCACAATAGACCCTGAAAGAGTTATTGCAGTTAAAGAGGGCGAGGAGCTTTGCCTCGGCGCACACAAGCTCACCTTCTATATGGCACCGATGGTTCACTGGCCCGAGGTTATGGTTTCATACGAAAGCACCGATAAGGTTCTTTTCTCGGCAGACGCATTCGGAAAGTTCGGAACTGTTGATGCAGATGAGGGCTGGAGCTGCGAAGCAAGAAGATATTATTTCAACATCGTTGGTAAATACGGCAAGCAGGTTCAGGCGCTTCTTGCAAAAGCTGCAAAGCTTGATATTCAGGTTATCTGCCCGCTTCACGGACCGATTCTTACAGATACAATCCCCGAGGTTGTTAAGCTCTATGACACATGGTCAAAGTATGAGCCTGAAAACAGGGGCGTTTTCATCGCCGTTGCTTCAATTCACGGCAACACTCTCGGCGCAGCAGAGAAAATGAAGGAAATTCTTGAAGCAAAGGGCTGCCCCAGAGTTGCAATGGCAGACCTTTCAAGGGACGATATTGCCGAATGTGTTGAGGACGGCTTCCGCCACAGCGTGCTTCTCTGTATGGCTTCAAGCTACGATGCAGGCGTTTTTGCACCGATGGCAGACTATCTTCACCACCTTCAGGTTAAAACCTTCCAGAACAGAACTGTTGCACTTGTTGAGAACACCTCGTGGGCTCCGAGCGCAATTAAAACCATGAAGGCTGAATTTGAAAAGATGAGCAATATAACCGTTCTTGATAAAACAGTTTCAATCAAAACAAGAGTAACCGAGCAGAACATCAAAGAGCTTGAAGAGCTTGCTGATGAGATAATAAAATCAATATAACCTCTTTGCCTCCCTTGAAAAGGGAGGGGGACCGCTTGCGGTGGAGGGATGGTCTTAACCTTCTAGAACGCCTTTCTTTAACGCGTTCTTAATAGCGGCGCCCACCCCTCAGTCACTGCGTGACAGCTCCCTTTCGTAAAGGGAGCCAAAAATATGTTTCTCGCTACGCTCAATCAATTTTAAAAGGAGTGGAATTTATGAACGAATGGGCATTAACCAAATTATCCTACGGCGTTTACATTGTTACCACATGGGCTGACGGCGGAAAGCCAACGGGCTGCACCGCAAATTCGGCAATGCAGGTAACAGCTACCCCGGCAACAATAGCAGTTTCAATCAACCACGATAATTTCACTAACGAATGCATTAAAAAAACAGGCACTTTTGCCATCAGCATTCTCGGTGAAAACAGCAAACCAATCAGCATCGGCACCTTCGGTTTCAGAAGCGGCAGGGATTTTGATAAATTCAGCAAAGAGCCGCCGATTAAAAACGACTTGCCTATTATCGAAGACGCGGTTGCATATGTAACCTGCAAGGTTATTGATTCAATGGAATCTGAAACCCACACTGTATTTCTTGCAGAGGTTACCGACTGCGATATTCTTTCCGAGGATAACCCGATGACCTACGCATACTATCACAAGGTTATCAAGGGCAAAGCACCCAAAACCGCACCGACATATATCGAAGAAAAGTAAACTTTTCTTCGATAGTTAAGAGTTAAGAATTAAGAGTGAAGAGTTTCGGGGCTGCGCCGCAATTATAGTGCATAATGCATAGTTGACGGTCGCAAGCTACGATTATATAGTGAAAAGTTAAGACCCAATTATTTACACAAAAACCTCCCGTCTCGTTTGAGACGGGAGGTTTTATTCTGACCACTGAACACTGAACACTGACCACTAATTAAGGGCGTGTTTATGCGCTTTTTAACCAGCCTTATTCACTTCTGAGTGCATCGATGGGGCTGAGCTTTGCTGCTTTACGGGCAGGATAAATTCCGAAGAATAAGCCTGTGCCGCTTGAGAAAAGCAGGGCAAGAAGAATCAGCCAGATGCTTATCTTGGGCGTTATATCTATTATAGCGCACGCGCCGAACGCCCCGACGACTCCCAGGAACACGCCTATCGCACCGCCGATTAAGCAGAGGATGATTGATTCCGTTAAGAACTGCATTGTTATAACCCTTGTTTTTGCGCCGAGGGATTTTCTGATACCGATTTCCCTCGTTCGTTCGGTTACCGAAACGAGCATAATATTCATAACGCCGATACCGCCAACCAATAGTGAAATTGCGCCGACACCTGCAATGAAGATTGTTAAAACCTGCATAACTATATCAACAATTTCAATATATGTTGCCATATTCTGCGCGGTATAGAGTCCTTTTGAATAATTGCTGTGAGCTGCTTTAAGATAGTTAACCGTTGCGTTACCGACTGCGTCGTAGTCTGCGCCTTCCTTTGCAATAACGAAAACGCTTGAAAGGTTTGTTCCGCTTCCCGTAATCTGAGTAAGCGTTGTGCAGGGAAGGAATAAAGCAATAACGGGTTTATCCGAGCTGGATTTAAACATTTCGCCCAGGCTGCCGCTGCCGCCGAGAGAGTTTACCATTGAGTCAACATTTGCAACGCCGCAAACCTTAATGCTCATTGATTTTCCGCTTGATGAAACAGTTATTGTTTCATTCGTTGCATCCGCATAGCCGAAAACGGTTTTAGCCGATTCAACACCCATAACCGCAACGGGTGCATTTGCTTCATATTCCTCATCCGTGAAGAAGCGCCCGTATTCACAGGTATTTGTTAAAGCGAACTGAACATCGCTGTTAACGCCAACCATCATAACTGTTGCCTCGGTTGCCGTTTTGTTAACAACAGCTCTTCCGAAGCCCATAAGCATTGGCGAGCAGCGCTCAACGCCGTTAACCTTATTCTTAATATTTGCAACATCCTCAAGTGTTATATAATCGTTATCGGTTGCCTGCGTTTCATCAACGCTGACAAGAACTGCGTTTGAGCCCATATCCTGAATCAAGCCAACGATATAGTCCCTTACGCCCGTTCCTGCGCCAACAATCATAATAACCGAGGTTATACCGATTATTATTCCGAGCATTGTCAGCAATGAACGCATCCAGTTTGCCTTAATACACTTGATGGCAATTTTTAAGCTTTCTGTTATATTCACTGAATTACCTCTGAAGTATGGGCAGAGTAAAACTAATCAAAACCGGTTTAAATGGCTGATTTGCCTTATCTCTGCTTAGTTTATTCTTACTTTAAATGAATCCTCTTCGTAATCGGAAGCTGGGGTTGAAACGATTTTATCACCAACCGAAAGACCGCTCTTAATCTCGTAAGACATATCCGAGGTTGCGCCTGTTTCAATCTTTGTTTTGGTTACTGTTTCTTCTTTTTCGTCGTACTTATAAACATAAGTTCCGTCTTTTTCAAGAATTATTGATTCAATCGGAACAGTGGGAACACCGCTGTAGGTACCCGTGCCGATTTCAACGCTTGCTTCAAAGCCTGCAATAATGTTATCGTCGGGCTCGTTGACGCTGATAACGCATTCAACGCCTGCGCCTGAATCTGTAAGTGATGAAAGACCGCTGATGCCTGCCATTGAGCCTACTGAATCGAGGATTGAATTTGAAGAACCGCCCGTTGCCGTCGGCGCAATGCTTACAACCTCGCCCGCATATGTTCCGTATGCAGATCTAATTGTTGCAGGCATTCCTACTGAAACCTTATGAACATCGTATTCACCGAGTGAAATAATAACCGAAAGCTCATTGAGGTTTTCAATAACGATTCCCGACTGAAGTGCTGAGGTCTGCATTCCTGCTTCAACATTGCACTCTGTAACAACGCCGTCAACTGTTGCAATCCAGCCTGCTTTCAGCTCGCTCTGAGCTTTTGTCAATGTATCAAGCGCGTTCTTGGAAGTGTTCATAACCTGCTTCTGAGCATTTACAACCGTTGTATCTGCGCTGACTGAGAACAATTCTTTTTCTGCATATAAAGCAGCAAGCTGAAGCTCAACGCTTGTGAGCTGAACATTATCCTCTGTGGCAATAGCTTCGCCGATTTCGCTCCAGTTGATTTCAGAAACTGCAGCTTCAATCATTTCAACTGCAACGCCGCTTTCAACGATGAGCTTTGTTTCATCAATAAGACCCTGCTGAATTGCATCGGCAACTGCGTCGCCGACAACACTTGCAAGTGCTTCGGGCTTATATGCGCCCGTTGCAAGCTCATCGGATATGGTTTGCATAACAACTCTTGTTATTTCGTTGGTTGTTTCGATATCCTCTGCAAGTGAGTTAATTGTTGTAACAAGCTCTTCAAGCGCCTTAACTGCATCTTCGATATCCTCTGTGTATGAAGGAACGCTTACGCCCGGAATAATCGGGTCCGCAGCAAGGGTGCTGTTTTTCTTTGTTACATTGTTTTTATTTGATTTCTTGGTTGTTGTAGGCGTTACCTTCTTTTCAAGCTCTGCCTTCTGCTTTTCGAGAACGGGTATTCTTTTATTAACAGCGTCGAGCTTTTTCTGAGCTTCCTTCTGCGACTTAACGGCATTGTTATATGCAGTCTTGGAGTCGGCATAGGTTACCTTAAGAGAGGCAATCTGAGTATCAAGTTCGGAGGTGTTGAAGGTTGCAAGCTTGTCGCCCTTCTTAACCTTATCGCCAACCTTAACAAAAACTTCCTCACAGTTTGCCACTGTTGCCGCACTGTATTCCTTTCTTGTTGTTGCTGAAATCTTTCCGCTTGCGCTTACGCTTTCAACAATATCATCAGTAGTGATGGTTGTAAGCGAAACAACGGGCACCTTTGTTTTTGCTCTAATAGCAAAAACAGAACCTGTTGCGATAGCTGCCACAAGAACGATGCAAATCGGAATTATAATCTTCTTTTTGTTGCTTTTCTTAACGGTTGCCATAAATTTAACCTCGTAATAAATAAATATTATAATTAGACAAATTAAGTATAAATCGAAAAGCAGATATTGTCAATAAGGATTTTATAAAAAATACGCAGAGTTTATGCAAAATAAACTCTGCGTAATATATTTTTGATTATTCAATAACAAAAACTGTTTTGCTGTCGCCCCAGATATCGTCCTCCATCTCGAGTTCAACAGATTTGGAATCCTTCGGAACCTCGTAATAAACAATGGCTTTAAAGGTTCTGCCCGGGGAAACCGATTCAAGAGTCGGGCTGATATCATCATCAGCGCCGTAGTAGCCTTCGCACTTCTTGTTATCGGCATAGCATTCAAAGCCTGATAACGAAACATCGCTGTCCGAGGTGTTTTCAAACTCAAACTCAGCTCTTACAACCTTGTTTCCCTTTTCAGGAGCAAAATAACTTTCGTATTTGGTGTAGTTGGTGTCGCACGAAATAAAGGTTACCTTGTAATCTGAAAGAGTAACGGTGCTTCCTACTTTAACCTTTTCTTCCTTCGGCTCCTGATTTTCGCTGTTTTCCTCAACATTTGCCGAGGTGCTTGAATCGGCGCTCTGCACAGTTTTTTTGTCATCATTACCGCCGCTGAGAGCCCCGATAATTATTATAAGAACTATAACTCCTGCAATAATTCCGATAATAATGGGTGCCTTGCTTTTCTTTTTCTGAACGGGTGCAGCCTGGTAAACAGGCTGTGGATTAAAATTATTCTGTTGATTCTGATTGTTGAATTCTTCTGCCATAAAACAGCCTCCTCATTTATTTTGATGAAACCATTATATTACAAAAAAACTCAATAATGGTGTGCTGTTAGCACAACATTATTGAGGCTGATATATTATAATAAGTATCAAAAAGGCAATGATTTCATACAGGATTCCAAAGAGCACACATACAAATTTGCTTGAATGCTTTTTAGATGCACTGAGGTTATCCGCCCATCCCATATAATTGAAGAAAATGAATACGGGAACAAAAAACATAATAATATCCAGACAGCTGAAATACACGCTTTCATATAGATTTCTTGGGTCAAACCAATACACGGTCAGTACAAAAAACACAAAAAGATAATAGAGTGAGGCTAATATCATATTTGCTGCTTTTCCCTGTCTGAAGCCCGGAAGCGCATATTTTTTCTTTGCGTTATAGGCTTTTCCCGTCTGAATAGCAGTTATTATTTCATCAACGCTTTTATATCGCTTGCTGACATCCATCTGCGTGCATTTTTCGGATATTTCGCCAAGCAGACCTTCAGCTTTGATTTGACTGGGCAGAGCGCCTGTTTTTATGAAGTTTATAAGAACGCCGAGAGAATATATATCGGATTGTGTGTTAGTCTGAGCAAAGCCGTACTGCTCGGGCGCTGCATAGCCCTGAGTGCCTAAAATCTGAGTATCAACCCTCTGATTATTCTTATTTGTTCTGCTTATTCCGAAGTCAATTATTCTTGCGTTGCCGTATTTATCAATAATAATATTATTCGGGTTAATATCCCTGTGAACAATCCCGAGATTATGTATATCCCTTAAGCCGAAACATATCTGATAAACTGTATGCTTTGCGGCTTCATCGCTCATAACGCCGAATCTTCTTATGTATTCCGCAAGATTCATACCCTCGATATATTCCTCAACGCAGTAGAATTTATCTTCAATCGTGGTAAACTCTATAAAATGAACAACAAAAGGATTGTTAATGCTCATCAGTGACCTGATGATATATGTATCGCTTATATCTATTCTCTTTAAAACATATAAAGCGCCGTTATTTTGCGCAAGATAGGTTTCATCACTAAGCTGATTGATTATCTGATACATATTTCATCACCCACTTGATTTTAGTATATATTTAATATATCATAACACTATGGTTTTGTACAGTAATATCCCAGCACTGTACAAAAAGGAGGATAAATGGAAAAATCAACAAACGAATTACTCGAAATTCTTAAATCAAAGAAAAACTATAATGAGTTTCTGGAAGAAGAAATCGGCGAGCTGTGCTTTTCATCCTTAAGCGAGTATCTTGAAATGCTTGTTAATGAAAAGAAACTCAAAAAAAGCGATATTATAAACAAATCAAATCTTGATAAAAACTATGCATATCAGATTTTTAACGGCAACAAAACCAACCCGTCAAGGAATAAGGTTATTATGCTTGCATTCGGTATGGGGCTTTCGCTTGCCGAAACAAGAAAGCTGTTAAAAATTGCCTCGTTAAGCGATTTATATATCCGCTCACCGAGGGACAGCCTGATTATGTATTGCCTCAATAACAGAATATCGCTGATAGAGTGCAATGAATACCTATGCGATTTCAACTTTGAATTATTGGAATAATTAATATAACAAAAAAACGCTTCTGCGGTGCAATGTGCAGCCGAAGAAGCGTTTTATTTTTCCTAGGATTCGAACCCAGTAAGCCTATACGAAGTTTATTGCATATTTCCAGTAATCTTCACCGTATTTATTCTGCTTTTCTTTTAAGAAAATTGCAAAATCCTTTGCGTTAACATAGTTATCCTTGTTGAAATCATAGCCTTCAAATGCAATGAAGCCGAAATCAACATCCTCGCTGTCAACATCAATGTGAACGCTGACATCTCTGCCGTTTTCGTTTTCAAAAACCAAATCAAGGTCGTCGAAGGTGTTAACGCTGAAATTACCCTCAGCATCTATATAATAGGTTCTGTCGTTTGCGAAGAAGGTTGCATATGGATACGGAATATTGTGCTCGTGTGAGCCGTCGGGCTTTTCCATAAGCACTGCCTTGCCGCTGACTGTAACCGCAGGCGTCGGAACGAAATTGCCCTTATATGTATCCTTGCAGAGAACGCAGGTGAAAACAGAGTATCCGTCGTCATCAACCGTATACGGAATAACTTCTTCCTCATAGCTGTGTTCAATAAAAACATCAAAGGCACTCAGCACCTCGCCTATTGAAACGAAGCAGCTGTTGTTTCCGCAGGTTAAAGGATTTTTACTCTGAGTATCTGCAATTTCTATCTGACGGTTATCAAAGAACTTGTTTTCATAGTAGATTTTATCCTTATAGCCGCCTTCAAAATCAATAGTCAGAATAAAGCCTTCAAGCATTTCATCGGTTATTTCAAAAACTCTTATACCGCCGTCGTTCAGCACGCCATCGGCTGCATTAAACGAAAGGCTTCCTTTAATGTCAAATGAATTAATCACATCGGGATAAACAACAACGCCGTATTCACCTTCCGACCTTACGGATTTAACGCTTACGGTGTATTCCCTGCCTGCTTCAAGCTCATACGATAAGCAGAAGTTAAGATTATCCTTTGATATGTCATCGCTTGTAATAAGCTCGGCTTCATTTTCATAAAGCACTGCTGTTAAGTCAACATCGCCAACGGAATATATGTTGTATTTCATTGAAGCAGAAGGAATGAAGGAATAGATATATTCGTAGTTAATCGTTTCTTCAATGAATTCATTATAATTCATTATGCCGAGATTAAGCGGAAACTTATCAAGCATATTATATTCAAAGCCTTTTGCCATAGCATATGATAAGGCATCCGAGCCTGAATAAACATTCATCGCAAAGCCGTCATACTTCTTTTTGCTGTCGTCATAGCCGAAAGTATAACTATTCAAGGTTGCATTAAGCGGTACGCTGACCTCTTCGAGCTTCGGGCAAGCCATAAAGGCATAGCTGCCGATTTTTACGGCAGTGCTGAGGGATTCAAACTCAACGCATGAGAGCTCGGAGCAGCGGTGAAAAGCATAGTTTCCCATAGAGGTAACGCTGTATGGAATACGCACGCTTTCAAGCTTATAGCACTGTTTAAAGGCGTTTTTGCTTATGGTGCTCACTGTGTCCGGCAAAGTAACCTCTGTCATTGAAATGCAGTTTTCAAACGCACTTACACCAATCATTTCAACGCCGAACGGCACATCATAGCTTTTAACCTTTGAATTATACGCAAACGCATAATTTCCGATTTTTTTAAGGGTTGAGGGAAGCTGAACGCTTTCGGCGCTCACCTGATATAAAACATAATTGCCCACTGCCGTTATTCCCTCTTCAATAACAACATTATCTATTGAGCCGTCCGAACGCCACGATGACCACGGCTGTGAGGTATCGTCATTTAGCATATTGGGTATTGCTCCGCTGCCGCTGATTGTGAGCGTTTTTGTTTCTGCGTTAAATTCATAATAAGTATCCGAAGTTCCAATCTGCGTTCTTGCAACATCGGTTGTTTTAAGCGCAAAGGCTGTTTGACAAAATGAAAATGACAAAAGAACCGTTAAAACGGACAGAATAATTGCTGTAATTCTTTTCACTTTGCCACCCCCTTGTTTTGATGAAATATCTCATTATTATTATAGCACAGCAGCATTAGTTAAACAAGACGGAAAGTTTAAATTGCGATTTGTGATTAAAATAGGGCGGATATATCCGCCCCTACTGACTACTGACCACTGACCACTGACCACTAACAAAAAACACGGCATCACAAAGTGATACCGTGGTTTTTGTTATTGCGTTATACTAATTCGATAATGCACATTTCAGCTGCATCGCCGCGGCGAGGGCCTGTTTTGATTATACGAGTATATCCGCCGTTTCTATCTTCATACTTCGGAGCAATTTCATCAAAAAGCTTCTTAACAACGTCTTCCTTAGTAACATAAGCAAGAACCTGTCTTCTTGAATGAAGGGTATCGTTTTTGCCGAGTGTAATCATTCTCTCGGTTAAAGCGCGAACCTCTTTTGCTCTTGTAACGGTTGTTTCTATTTTGCCGTTTTCTAAAAGATAAGTAACTAATCCTCTGAGCATTGCCTTTCTCTGATCTGTAGGTCTGCCCAGTTTTCTGCTACCTGGCATAGAAATCCCTCCTTAGTCCTCTTCTTTACTAAGTCTGAAACCAAGGGATGCAAGCTTGCCAACAACTTCGTCGAGCGACTTGCGTCCGAGATTTCTGACTTTCATCATATCTTCTTCGGATTTTCCGATTAAATCTTCAACTGTGTTGATTCCGGCTCTCTTGAGGCAGTTGAATGAACGAACTGAAAGGTCGAGCTCTTCAATAGTCATTTCAAGAACCTTTTCTTTTCCGTCGTCATCCTTTTCTACCATAATCTCTGCGTTGCCCATTTCTTCTGAAAGGTCTACGAAGAGATTGAGATGTTCGTTGAGAATCTTTGCAGCAAGTGATGCTGCTTCATCCGCAGGAATTGTTCCGTCGGTTTCAACATCAAGAATCAATTTATCAAGATCGGTTTGCTGGCCAACACGAGTGTTTTCAACTGTGTAGTTAACCTTAAGAACAGGAGTATAAATGGAGTCGATTGCTATCGTTCCGATAGGAAGATCCATTAACTGCTTGTTTCTGTCGCAGGGAACATATCCTCTGCCATTGTCTGCGGTGAGTTCCATAATTACATTTGCACCTTCATCAAGGTATGCAATATGAAGCTCGGGGTTAAGAATTTCAACATCGGCATCATGCTTGATGTCGCCTGCTGTAATTTCGCCTTCACCGCTTGCATCAATGTAAAGGGTTTTCGGTTCTTCATCGTGAATCTTAAGAATAACGTTCTTAAGGTTCAAAACGATTTCAGTAACATCCTCTTTAACATGAGGAATAGTTGAAAATTCGTGTAAAACACCATCAATCTTTACGGAAGTAATAGCGTATCCCGGAAGTGATGAAAGAAGAACTCTTCTCATTGAATTTCCGAGAGTTGTGCCGAAGCCTCTTTCAAGAGGTTCAACAACAAACTTGCCGACGCTTCTGCTTCCCTGAGTAGATAACTCTACTATTTCGATATTCGGCTTATCAATTTCGATCATTTAATAGCCTCCTAATAATTGTTTTGTTAATTCCTAAATAACTAAGCTGGTTTGCTTTCGCCAACTTAAACGGATTACTTAGAATAGAACTCAACGATAAGATTATACTGTAATTCAAAATCAAGATCTTCACTTGTGGGAAGGGCAAGAACCTTTCCTGAAAGGTTTTCCTGATTCATTTCCAACCACTTGGGAACCAACTGAGAAGGACCGTCTTCTTTAACTGCCTTAAAGATTTCAACATCCTTGCTTCTTTCGCGAACGGAGATAACATCGCCAACCTTAACTCTGTAGGAAGGAATGTTAACCTTTTTGCCGTTTACAAGAAAATGAGCGTGAGATACGAACTGACGAGCCATCTTTCTTGTTTTAACAAGGCCGAGACGATAAACAACGTTGTCAAGACGAGTTTCAAGAAGCATTACCATATTTTCGCCTGTTACGCCCGGAAGTCTTTCAGCTTCCTCGTAAACCTTGCGTGACTGCTTCTCAAGAATGCCGTAGATGAACTTCATCTTCTGCTTCTCGTTTAACTGAAGGCTGTATTCGCTTGCCTTTCTTCTGCGGTTTGTGTTTGAGTTTCTATAAGTGGTTTTGTTTGAATAACCTAAAACAGAAGGAGAAATATCATATTTCTTACATCTTCTTGCAACAGGCTGTCTGTTAATTGCCATCTTAATTATCCTCCAACTTATAAATTATACACGGCGTCTTTTTGGCGGACGACAGCCGTTGTGTGGGATAGGAGTTACATCCTTGATCATTGTTACATCAAGTCCTGCTGTCTGAAGTGCTCTTATTGCAGCTTCTCTGCCTGCGCCGGGACCCTTAACATAAACTTCAACAGTTTTCATGCCGTAGTCGGTTGCAATCTTTGCAGCTGTTTCAGCAGCTGTCTGAGCTGCATAAGGAGTGGACTTCTTGGAGCCGCGGAATCCCATTTCGCCGGCTGATGCCCATGAAACAGCATTTCCCTGAGTATCAGAGATTGTAACAATAGTATTGTTGAAGGTTGACTGAATGTGCGCAACACCGCGCTCAACATTCTTCTTCTCGCGTCTTTTACGAGTAGTAGCTTGCTTCTTCTGTGCCATATACTGTTTCCTCCTATCTTATTTCTTCTTGTTAGCAATGGTCTTCTTCGGACCTTTGCGGGTTCTTGCGTTATTCTTTGAGGTCTGACCTCTTACGGGAAGACCCTTTCTGTGGCGGATGCCTCTGTAGCAGTTGATTTCCTGAAGTCTCTTGATGTCGAGAAGAATGTCTCTGCGAAGGTCACCTTCAACGTTTAAGTTATTGGTGATGTAGTCGCTGAGCTTTTTAACATCTTCTTCAGATAAATCTCTGCAGCGGGTGTCCGGATTAACGCCTGTTGCTTCAATAATCTTTGTAGCAGTTGTGCGGCCGATACCAAAGATATAGGTAAGACCGATTTCAACTCTTTTGTCATTAGGTAAGTCAACACCAGAAATACGTGCCATATTAAAATTTACCTCCGATTAATAGTTCAGGTTTAACCCTGACGCTGTTTGTGCTTTGGATTTTCACAGATAACCATTACTTTTCCATTTCTTTTAATAACTTTGCACTTTTCGCAAATTTTCTTTACAGAAGGTCTGACTTTCATTTGAAAAATCCTCCTAATAATTTACTTTGAACGCCATATGATACGACCCTTTGTTAAGTCGTAGGGCGACATTTCCATTGTTACCTTATCACCGGGAAGAATTCTTATGTTGTTCATACGAAGCTTTCCGCTGATGTGTGCTGTAATAATGTGACCGTTTTGAAGCGATACCTTAAATGTTGTGTTAGGAAGCGCTTCTACCACAGTACCTTCAACTTCTATCATATCTGACTTAGACATCTTATACCTCTTTTGTATAATTATTGATGTTTAATAGTGAACTTCACTCTATTAACTGGAATCACATTAATTATTTCTGCAATTGCAATTAATAGGATTTAAGGATTCGAGCTAAGTTGATTATAAAATTTGTAACCGCTTAGTTTGATTCCTTGAATCCCCTAAGCTCTCGTCAGGATAACGGGACCGTTGTTGGTTATTGCAACCGTATGCTCAAAATGAGCGGAAGCCTTGCCGTCAAGCGTTTTAACCGTCCATCCGTCCGAAAGTGTTTTAACCTTATAGGTTCCCAGATTAATCATCGGTTC
>SVQE01000018.1 GCA_015065505.1 Oscillospiraceae bacterium | reverse complement strand
GAACTGAACAGGGCTTTCCTAACTAAATCATTATTAAACTTTTTTATTGTCCACTTTTACTTGACAACTTCACATTTGCACTCCTTATTTTTTTATGTTTATTAATCAACAATAGTATTCATCCTTGCCTATAGCCCACTTCTTTGGGTTTTCATCGATATATTGAAGGTGGTTGAAATAATCCTCTTCGTCTCTGATGATGTGGTCATAGAAAGATTTTTGCCAAATATTTTCACCGATTTCTTTATTTACAAATCGTTTTAACGTTCCGATAAATGTTGAAACAATCGATTTTGTAGGGTGCGACGCCCTCGACGCATCGCACGAATCCGGTGTTGAAATAACCAACATCAAATGAATGTGATTTGGCATTATAACATATTTTTCAATGTGAATGCAATCATATATATCATTCATTTTAAGAAGCTCATTATCAACAATTATTCCTTGTTCAGAAAGTATTATCTGCGGCGCGTCGGGGGCGTCGCGCCCTACTTCGATTCTTGAGAGAATACTTCTCATATCCTTGGTGCATACCGTAATGAAATATACACCGTTACTGCTGTAATCAAACCCTTTAAGTCTTTGAGGTGTTCTTGAAATTGAGCGCTGCGCGATGCTTAACAGAATTTCTTTTTTATTTTTTTCAGAATTAGCTATTACCTCATCAAGCAGGTTTTCGAGCGCTTCGGATATTTCTTTGCCTTTGTAGCCGAGGCTCATTAAATCAAAGCCGTTCAGGGCTAAATCTGAGATTTTATACGGTTCTTTGTTATCTATTATATTTCGCGCTTTAATTGCTGAATTTTCAAGCTCTGTTATATCTATATTCTGAGATATACACAGGGCTTTTTTGTATTCGATTAAATCAAAGAATAAATCCTCACCGAGAGCGTTTAACAGCTTTTTAATGCTTATGCTGTTTGATATTTCAAAGCCTGAATAAGAAATAAGATTATTAACCTTATTGAATACATCATTGCTTACTTTCAGCCTTTTAAGCACCTTCGGCATATCGCTTACATCCTTTAACAAAAGTGCAAGCCTTATATAATCCTTATTCGGTACAAGGCTTATTGAAGCTGAATCAACGCTTATTATTTCGGGAATGAATACTTTTATTATTTCTATATACTCGCTGATAACCTCGCTGCAGTTTTCGCCGTTAAGAAGCTTAATAAGCTCTGTATATATGCGCTCGCTTGCAATATTCTTTAAAAGCTCTTTATTTCTGAAAATTGCCTGCTTTGTGTTTTCTTCAACAGAAAAACCGAGTTGCGAGGAAAAGCGAAGCGCCCTCATAATTCTGAGAGCATCCTCTTTAAACCTTGTGTCTGCATCGCCGACTGCGCGGATAATTCTGTTTTCAATATCCTGCATACCGCCGAACAAATCAACATAGCCTTCATTTTCATTAAACGCTATTGCATTAACAGTGAAATCACGCCTTGATAAATCCTCGCTTATATCTGTTACAAAGCAAACATTTTCCGGATGGCGGTTATCGCTATATTTACCGTCAGTTCTGAAGGTTGTTATTTCATAGGGCTTATGATTTATAACAGCGGTTATTGTGCCGTGCTTAATGCCTGTTTCAACGTACTTTATGCTGTTTGCATCCAATATGGCTTCAACCTGCTCGGGAAGCGCTGAGGTTGTTATATCATAATCGGATACTTTTCTGCCCATGATTGCATCACGAACACAGCCGCCCACTGCATACGCTTTATAAGGCGGCTGATTCAATAGATTGATTATTTTTTTTGCATCATTCGGCAACAGCATAATTACCACTAATCACTTAAATATATTTTTACGATGCTTTTTTCGTTAAACTTTTCAAGCTCTTCAACGGCTTGCTTTTTCTCATCGTCGCTAAGCTCGGGATGGTTTTCGGGATAGTCCCATCTTTCAAAGGGATTTTCCTTTGTGCAAAGCATTTTTCCGTCAACCAGAACCCAGGGATAAGTTAAGATTTTGCGCTTATTTTTGATATAAATAAGCGTGCCCTTTGAGCCGTAGCTTATGTTTTTGAAGAATATAAGTCCCTTTGCCTGCTTCATCAGAATTCTGATTTGCTGGTCGAACGGAAGCCTTTTAAACTGGTATCGGTTTATTAACGGAAAAACAATTATGCCGAGCAGCAGAATTGATACTATTATTATAACAATTACATAAGTTGGCATTATTATACACCTATTGTGATAATTTCAAACGGTGAATATTCAATAGCATCCGTTTCACCGATTACCTCTTCAAGCATATTAAGGACTTTAACTGTTCTGTGAAGCTCTATGCGTCCCCTGTCGCCGTTTTGCTCTGAAAGGCGGATAACGGTCATACTGCCGTCCTCGCTCTGCTTTGCAGCCTGAAGAACAAGGGGCTCGAAGGTTGGCAGATTCCACTTTGCGTCAGTTCTGATAAGCGGATTATTATATTGCAGAGCAACCTTGTTGATGCCTGCATTTATCGCATCGCTTTTATGCGGCATTATCATATAGCAAAAGCGGTGATTACCTAAATCGGAGGTAACATCGGGGCGCTTTGTTCCTCTGAGAAGCGAAAGCCCCATAGTGCTGTTATCAAACGAAACGCCGTATTTACCGTCGTTTATAAGCGAAATTCCGCCGAATGCCTCGGCAACCGAGCACCACTTATGGTGGCAGGTTTCAAAACGAGCCTGCTGCCAGGAGGTGTTTTTATGTGTTTCTCTTTCAATAAAGCCTGCGGAAGTGTCGCAGAGTGCTTTTCTTGTTAAAACATTGCAGGAGAATTCAACCTTTGCAAGCTTATGGGTATCCTGCCAGTTGACTATGTTTTCAACCTCAATTCCCCTGCTCTGACGGAAAAGACGAATAATCATTTTCCAGCTTGAATTATCCGTTTTCAGCGTTGCTTCAAAGGAAGCGCATTCACCGTCGAGCTCGATAAGATGAGCCGCCTCTTCAACATAAACAGGATACTGCTTGTCCTTATAAGTAGGTAGAATATCCCATGCGTCATAAACACCGGGACGGTCCTCATAAATTTTAAGCTTATTGAAATCGCCCGAGGTCCATTCTCTTTTAAGCTCTTTATCGTAAAGGGATTCAATAGAACCGTCGGGTGCAATGGAAATTGAATAAAACGGGGTTACGATATCTGTTCCGTCGATTCTAATCCAGCTTGTGTCGCCCTTCTTTGCTCTGAGAGTCTTTGACTGCATTGCAGGAATATCGGGAATCAGCCAGTTACCCTTTTTGCCGTATCTTGTTGAGGTGCCTTCTCTGTTTTCAACAAAGGTCAGCGCGTCCCTCTTCATATTAAGCGAATTGAAGTATTTGCCCTTATCGGAAATAATTTTATCAAGAGCTGCTTCAATCTCGGCGTAGTCCTTCAATGCATCCTCAAATACGGGATGAATGTGAGAACCCGGAAGAATATCGTGGAACTGATTGATAAGGAATTTTTTATAAAGCTCTGTTATCTCTTCCCTGTTATCATCGCCGCGCATAACCGAAAGAATCTCAGCATTTCTGAACTTGCCTTCAAGACGTCGGTTAGCGCGCTTGAGGTCTGATTTTGTTGTGAAGGTTCCGCGGTGCATTTCAAGATAAAGCTCGCCGTCCCATATTTCAAGATTTGGATTATCCTTAAGATTTCTTTCAAGAAACTCTGCGCCGCCCATATGCTCGCATTTGGGCATTGCTGAAATCTTATCAAAGCGCTTCATCATTTCAAGCATATCCTCGGTGCAGCCCGAGCCGCCGTCGCCATAGCCAAACATATTCATTGTCTGACCGCCGAGGTCTTTATCTATATAAGCATTCCAGTTTTCCTGAATCTGAGAGGGTGCGTTCCAGGTTATGAAATGGGTTGGCGGAACGCACGCAAGAATTTCAGTTCCGTCTATACCGCGCCATATGAAATTATTGTGCGGAAAACGGTTTGTGTCGTTCCAGGTTGACATTTTGTTTGAAACAAAATAATCAACACCGCTCTTTTTGAGAATCTGCGGCATTATCCACGAGTTACCGAAAACGTCGGGAAGCCATGCGTTATTAACGGTTTTGCCGAACATTCTTTTATAGGTCCGCTGTCCGTATAGGCACTGGCGAATAAGTGATTCCGCATTGGGAATATTGCAGTCGGGCTCAACATACATAGCGCCAACGGGCTCAAACTGACCGTTTTCAACCTTTTCTTTAAGCTCTGCAAATACTTCGGGATAGTATTTTTCAAGCGTTTCATAAACATATGGCTGGGTGTGAGTGTATTTGAACTCGGGATATCTGTCCATTAATCTGAGCTGAATCAAAACAGTTCTTAAATTCTTCTGAACAGTGTGAATTCTTCGCCAATAATATGCCAAATCAAGATGTGAGTGAGCAATAAGCGCAACATCGCCGACGCCCTTATATGTATCATTGGCATAAATAACCTCGTCAATATATTTCTTTGCTTCATCAACACCGCCGAGCTGCTCGCTTTCAAAATCAATCAGATTCATTGCGTTATTAAGCTCGCGGATTAAGAATTCGCGGTAATCCTCGCTGAAGGAATCGCCCCTTGCAATATCAAGAAGCACCTCAAAATCCCAAACTAATTCCTGCACCTCATGATTAACCGTGCAAAGATAAGCTCCTTCAAATATCTGACGGCAGCCTCGAACCGAAAGCGATTCGGGGTTGCGCTCGTCGTCGGGCTTTGAGCGGTTATATCCCATCATTTCAAAATGCAGGGTTTCGTTTTCATTGATATACGGCGAAAGAAGCATTCTTTCTCTGTTGGGGTCAACGCCGCCGATATATTTTCCGTTAACCTTAACGCAGATTTCTGCTGCGGTTTTAAGTGAAAACCAAAGCTCTTTGCCTTTGAGCTCATCGGGAATTTCAACATCGGCTTTTATGAATGCAGTTCCGTCGGGTGTGAAATACATATCGCCCTTATTAAGCGGACGGTAATCATCGGAATAGTATTCAAATTCCATTTCGGCAATCTGACGCGCATCCCTTATTTCAAGATTTCTTATCTCCCATTTTGAAGAATAAATATATCTTTTAAGCCATCCGAAACGAAGCTCAGTCCATTCCTCGGGGCGCATTGACCTTCTGACAACCTTAATATGTGCCATAATATAATCTCCTAAACCTATTCTTGTAAACCTATTCTTGCCTCCGCAATAAATCCATATAACCTATCAAGCCTTCCCGAGATAAAATCAATCAAACCTATCAAGGCTTCCCGAAATACAATCAATCAAACCTATCAAGGCTTCCCCCTCGGGGGAAGCTGTCGCCAAAGGCGACTGATGAGGGGAAATAATTGATTACTAACCCCTCATCCGACTGCTTCGCAGCCACCTTCCCCCGAGGGGGAAGGCAAAATGGTTTTAATAATTCTATCCGGAAGGTGTCGGCAAAGGCGACTGATGAGTGGCATATTAAAGGGAGGTGGGTGCCGCAGGCACTCGGAGGGATTTGACAACCCCTCAGTCACTTCGTGACAGCCGAGAAAATGTTTCTCGCTATGCTCAAACAATTTATATATCGTGGAAATAGGGTTTCTTTCTTATTGAAGTTACCTTAACCTTCTTTTTGAGGTCTTTTTCAATCTGCTCTTCAATCCAGCTGCAGCAGCGGTGAAGAATAAGGCATTTCGAGCATTCGCCGCGAAACAGCAGAGTAAGCTCATCGCCTTCAAGGCTGACATATTCAACCCATCCGCCGTCGCCCTGAAGCTTCGGCTGAATTATCTGTTCGATATAATTCTGAATTTTATTCATTGATTAACCCTCTATAATTGATTTAATCTTCTCTCTGATTGTTTCAAGACGGGCTTTTGCATTATCGCGGTTTTCATCAACTATTGAATAATAAACCTTGATTTTAGGCTCTGTTCCGCTTGGACGAACAGCCATCCACGAGCCGTCATTCCAGATATATTTCAAAACATTTTCCTTCGGTAAATCAAGAATACCGTCTTTATAATCGATAATTTCCTCTATTCCGTCAAACAGCGCATTGCCCGTTTCTCTGAAATAAACCATAAGGCTCTGAATCTTTTCGGCGCCGTCCTTGCCTTTGAGCACAAAGCTATCGAGGAAGTCAAGATAATAGCCGTATTCAGCATAGATTTCGTTGAGTCCGTCAACAAGGGTTTTGCCCTGATTTTTATACCAAGCTGCCATCTGGCAGATAAGCATTGAGGAAACAACGGCATCCTTATCCCTTGCGTGAGTTCCTACAAGGTAGCCGTAGCTTTCCTCGTAGCCGATAACAAATTCCTTGTCGCCGTTTGCCTCATATTTATTAATCTTATCGCCGATATATTTGAAGCCCGTTAAGGTTTCTTCAACCTGCAAACCGAATTTTCTGCCGATATTCGCGCCGAGCTCCGAGGTTACTATTGTTTTAACAAGCGTTGATTTCTCGTTAAGTTCGCTCTTTCTCATTGTTAGAATAAAGTTAACAAGAAGCGCGCCAGTCTGGTTGCCCGTGAATAAAACATATTCACCGTTATGAAGAACGGCAATACCAACTCTATCGCAATCGGGATCCGTTCCGAGAACTAAATCAGCGCCGATTTCCTTTGCTTTTTCAATAGCAAGGGTTAATGCAGCTCTGTCCTCGGGATTCGGCGACTTAACAGTCGGGAAATTGCCGTCGGGCTCTTTTTGTGAATCAAGCAGGGTTACATCCATTCCGTCGAGCACTGCAAGAACGGGAAAACGGCCTGTTCCGTGAAGCGGTGTGTAAACGATTTTAAGATTATTCTTTTCCTGATATGCTGCCTGGGTTTCAACTGTGGCAACAAACTCGTTGAGCTCTTCCGTATATACGCACTCAATAACGCCTTGGCTGATATATTCATCGGCTGTTTTGCAGTTATCGTATATATGCCTGTAATCATTTATTTCGTTAATAAAGGCAATAGCGTTTTTTGCATCCTCTGTGCAGAACTGACAGCCCTTATTATCATAAACCTTATAGCCGTTATATTCCTTCGGGTTATGGGAAGCAGTTATCATAACGCCTGCGGTACAATTATGATATCTTGTTGTGAAGGATAAAACAGGAACGGGAACGATATCCGAAAAGGCATAAACCTTAATTCCCTCTGATGCGAAAACTCTTGCCGCTGCCCAAAGGAATTCCTTTGAATTAAGGCGTGAATCGCAGGCAATGGCAACGGAAAGCTCGCCGTCGTTTTTGGATTTAAGATATCTTGCAAGACCTAAGGTAGCTTTGCCCACTGTGTAGGCGTTCATGCGGTTTGTACCAGCGCCCATAACGCCGCGCAGACCGCCCGTTCCGAAAGCAAGGTCTTTATAAAATCTGTCTTCAATTTCCTTTTCATCTGTTATGGCTTCAAGCTCTGATTTTGTTTTTTCATCAAAAGTGAGCCATTCGTTGTATTTATCTCTGTATGTCATAATCATTCTCCTTAAATGTGCTGAAAAGATAACGCCTATTCGTTCGCCATGGGGACGCACCTCATAACGCAATTCAAAAGGCAACGGTTCGGTGGAGGAACGTCCCCGTGTGCTGTTAAGGGAACGCTCAAAATCACATTATATAAATTATATCAGTATAAATAAATATTTTCAAGTAAATATATAAAAAGAAACTGCCTTAATCATCACAAAATTAAGACAGTTTCGCTACAAGTCGATAATATAACACTGATTACTTTCTAACATATGCCCTGTCACCAGCGGCAAGAATTTCAGCGCATTTCATGAGCAGTTTTAACATATATGTCCGCCTCCTTTTTCTTATTAAAAGCAGGAGAAAATTTACTGTTTTCAAGCAGATATAAATAATCTCTTTCTGCTTTCACCTGCATTATATTCACGCAGTGAAAAAAGTCAACAATTATCAGGCGGTGTTTACAATTTGTTTACATTTGATTTTTGTGCAACATAAACAACGATAAATATTTATTAAAACCGACAAAATATATTTTATAGTGCAATTTGCACAATTTCATCGTCCTGTTTAGTTATAAGCAGGTTTTCTTCATCAAGCTCCCATTTTTTGCAATTTCTGAGGGCTTCAAACCTGAGCGCGCTTGCATCGGAAGCCGGCTGTGAATTAATAAAAACAGCGTTTTTAATGCCGTATGCTTTTATGTCCTCGCTCGTCATTCCGAAGTATTTAAGATTCTTGCCTTCATTATCCTCAAACTCTTTGAAAACATCGAAATAATATAGCTCTTCGTTAAGCTCAGCCATAACTATTGCCTTGGCAGCGCCTGTTTCATCCTCGCATAAAACATAATATGATTTAATTCCCGTCTGCTGCAGAAGGTAAGCAAACATTTTTGAGTAGCTGAAGGTTGTTCCCTCACCCGTCATAATTGTTTCATAGCAGGTTATTGCGGAATTATCGCTCACCTTGATTGACGACGCTATATAATTATAAAGCTTAACAGCGCGCATATTATCATTATTAAATTCGTTGTTGCACGCGCCCTGAATTTCATCTGTTTTTTCAACGAACTCATATGCCTTGCCGTGTGCATCCTCGTATTTATATTTGATTTTATAAACAGATTCGCTTTGCTCAATGGATTCAACAATGGCGCTCAACGGAAACGAGGTGTTATATAAAGCCATAACATCATCAAAATAAGCTGAGTTCATTCTTACTTCGCCGCTGCCGTTAACAATCGCTTTGCATAAATCCTCATATGCTCTTATTGTTGCGTCATCATAGGAATAAGCGCTGTCGTATGTATAATAAAATGAATCCCAAAGTGTTGCGTTATTTTCTTCATTCTTTTTGCTGCTGCAGGAAACAAGAGATATTGCTGCAATAAACAGACAAAGAATAATCGATATTGTTTTTTTCATTATCAAACCTCTATTTCGCTCAGAACCTTTCCGACTTTATCGTGAATTGCAAGTGTTGCCATATTATCCGCCTGCGTTGCGCTGAGATTTATAAGAACAAAGTGTTTGCCCCTGAAATATCTTATAAAGCCTGCTGCAGGATATACATTAAGCGAGGTTCCTGCAACAATCAGGCAATCAGCCTCGCAGATTGCATTAACCGCACCTTCAATGGTTTTGCTATCAAGCCCTTCCTCATACAAAACAACATCGGGCTTTATAAGTCCGCCGCATTCGCATTTCGGAATACCCGAAGAGCTTTTTATAAACTGTGCATCATAGAGCTTATGGCAGCGCTGACAGTAGTTTCTGTGAACGCTTCCGTGAAGCTCAAAAACATTTTTACTGCCTGCCTTCTGGTGCAAGCCGTCTATATTCTGAGTTATAACGGCTTTCAGCTTGCCTGCCTTTTCAAGCTCTGCAAGCTTATAATGCGCCGCATTGGGCTGTGCATCAAGGAAGAGCATTTTTTCACGGTAGAAGTTATAGAAATACTCAGTGCGCCTTTCAAAAAAGCTGTGACTGAGTATTTCCTCCGGCGGATAATCATACTTTTGATTATAAAGCCCGTCAACACTTCTGAAGTCGGGAATACCGCTTTCGGTTGAAACCCCTGCTCCGCCGAAGAATACAATATTATTTGATTCGTTAATTATTTCCTGTAAGCTGTTCATTATTTAACTCCGTTATTATTACACAGAGCGGGCGGATAATATCCGCCCTACTTGATTTTTATGCTCTTTATTAATGAATACGAAGAATACTGGGTTATGCTGTTCATTTTTCTTACAGCCCTGACCTTATAATAATAGGTTTTTCCCTTGGTACGCTTTGCATCCTTATAGCTTAAAGTTTTTGATGAAACGGTTTTAATTTTTGTGTAAGTTCCGTCCTTTTTGGTTGCACGGTATATTTCATAATTGGTTGCATTTGTTATTTTCTTCCATTTAACCGTTACGGTTTTGCTTTTTTGAGAAAGCGTGGGTGACGGTTTTGAAAGATTTGAGAACTTATATGAATTCGTGCTGCCTGCGTTATATCCTGCGCCTTTGGCATTTGAAGTATAGGTGTTATTATACAGCGTTGCCTTCGTTCCTGGTGCAAAATATATTCCCCACTGGTTTGAAGTGAAGGTGTTTGACGAAACCTTGCTGATGCTTCCGTAGGCGCTTATTCCGTTTGATTTGCTTGAAGAAATACTGTTTGAGGTTAATTCTTTAACAGTTGTTTTTGCATCAAGATAAATGCCGTTTGCGCCTGCAGTGTTTATAGTGTTTTTATTCAGCTTTGTAAGCTCTGCCGAAAGCAGGCATACGCCGTGATTTTTAGGCTTTGTTACAGTGTTTGCAACAACCGAGGTTGTTTTTGCGCCGTCAACAAGAATTCCGTTATTGCCTGCCGAGGTTATTTTATTTGCCGAAACGCTGTTCCCCGAACAGGTGCTTTGAACAATAACTCCGTTTTTAACGGTTGATGATACCTGATTTCTTAAAACAGTGTTGGAATCGCTTTTATTCTTAATATTGATGCCGTGCTCAAAGCCTTTGATAATATTTTCTTCAATCGTGTTTGAATCACAATCTGCGTCTACATAAATTCCGCTGTTCTTTGTGCCGCCGTTAATTGTGTTTTTATAAATCGTTGATTTTTTAACATCATACATTCTGATGCCGACATCATTTGAAGTTAAGGTATTGCCCGTTACCTTAATGTTGCCAACATAGTAATTTCCCGTCGGGAAGTTAACGCCCTTATCCTTGGTAATATTGCTTCCGTAGATAAATATGGGTGATGCGGTTGAAGCGCCTGCGGTTTTTGAAACGCTGATTGTATTGTTTGAAATAACCGAGCTGCAATCCTTGTTAATGCTGCCCTTGCCGCTGATAACACACATATTATTAAGCGATGAATCCGTTTTCATCATATAAAAATGAATGCCCTCGCCGCATTTGGTTATTTTATTATTGGAAATAGTTGAATTGATATAGTTTGTGCATGAAATTGCAGTTGAAAGAATATTATTAAATTCGCAGTTTATTATTTTAATATTCTTATGATAAAGTCCTGCAAATGCAGACTGAGTGCCAACTCCTCTGAGAAGGTTTGAGAATGTGCATTTATTAACAGTTATATTCTGATTCATTGTGCCGTCATATTCGGGCATTAATGCAAAATGCTGGCTCTCTTCAAGAATATCAATCTGCAATGCTTCGCCGCTTGTGTTCGAAATAGAACCTTCCATATTTTTGAAGGTGCAGTTTTCAAAAAGAACATTATTGCAAGCGGCAAGCTCAACATGGTGAGAGTTTTTATTGTTTGAAAAAACAGAGCCGTTAAATTCAATATTCTTTGCGTGCGCCATTCTTACAAGGCAGCTTGTTCCGTCGTATTCCTTAACATAGGTGAATTCGCCGCCTATAACCTTGAAATCATGAGTTCCGTTATATGCCTTAACATCGCTTTGAGTTTTGAAGATATTTGAGTTTTCGTTGATTAAAACAACATCGCTCAAATCAAGCGTTGTATTACTGCTGACTGTTACGGGATATTCAACCGTATATGTTCCTGCAGGAACCTTAATATCAAAATGCTCTGCCTGAGTATAATTGCAGAAGTTAAACGCAGAAGAAAAAGCATCTGAAATATTATTTGAATTTATCAAAAATGTTTCACTTTCTTCGCCGTAAGTTACAGTTATTCCCTCGTCTGCACGGGCAATAAAAGGAATTATAAAGCCGATTACCAATGTTAGTGTTAAAAACACCGAAAGAATCCTTTTTTTCATACCAAGACCACCTTTGATTCTATATTTTAATTATAATAATTAACATTTATATTGTCAACCAAAGCGCCGTATATATAAATTATTAATTATTAGTAAATATTGTTGACATTATAATTCTAAAGTAATATAATATCCGAAATTGTATAACTATTTGTATTATAATTCTTTACTATTTGTATAAGCGGTGATAAATTATGGCAAAAAAATTGAAAAAGGAAACTAAGGTGCACGCATTTATTAAAAAGCACTTTATGGTTATCGTTGTGTTTGCGATAATGTTTATTCCTTCTATTTACACGGTTTTATTCCTCGGCTCTATGTGGGACCCATACGGCAACACGGGTTCCCTGCCCGTTGCGATTGTTAATGAGGATCAACCCGTTGTATATAACGGCAAGGTTATAAACATCGGCGAAACGCTTTGCGATAATCTCAGAAAGAATGACCAGCTGCAATTTAATTTTGTTGATGAGCAGGTTGCCCTCGACGGACTTGAAAACGGAACATATTATATGGTTATGGTTGTTCCCGATGATTTTTCATATAATTCAACAACATTAACAAACGATAATCCGCAAAAGATGGTTATTGATTATTATGTTAACCCCGGAACAAACTACATAGCGAGCAAATTCGGTGAATCGGGTGTTAAATCCATAAAGGAAAGCATAAACAAAACGGTTATCCACACATATGCAACAACCGTTTATTCAAAGCTTAACACTATAGGCGACGGATTTCAGCAGGCGTCCGACGGTTCGGGGCAAATTTATGACGGCGTTGGTCAGCTTAAAGGCGGAAACGCTCAGATAACCGCAGGACTCAGCACCCTTTCAAACGGCTGCTTAACCCTTAGAGAAGGCACGGGAACGCTTGAGGACGGCTTGAAGCAATACACCGACGGTGTTACGCAGGTTGCAGACGGCGTTGAACAGCTTAAAAACGGAATGCCCCTTCTTCAGGACGGCGCTGCTCAGCTTCAAAACGGAACTATTCAGCTAAAAAACGGCACTTCGAAGCTTGTTTCAAATAACGAGGCGTTAAACAACGGCGCAGACCAACTGCTTGAAGGTCTTAACACAATGAGCGACCAGATTGGTGAATCGTTAACTGAAGAAAATCTGAATGACCTTGAAAGACTTGAGGATGGTTTGATTCAGATTAACGACGGCATACAAACCTTACAGAAGGCTGTTAACGAGGATTATAAAATCAGCGACGAAACGATTAACGAAATTAAAACAACCATTTCGGAAGTTGATACCTTCGTTAAATCCGATGAATTCAAGGTTCTGAGCAGTATTGTAAGCACCAGCACAATAGACTGGACCAGAATTGATAATCTCTGCGATACGCTTGAAGCGCTGCCGCTGAGCGAGAGCAACAAAAAATCAGTTGAAAACCTGAGAAACCTTTCAAAAACAATGCAGAAGCTTCAGCAGTTCGGAACAAAGATAACTCCTGAAAATGCCGAAAATCTTGTAAACAAGGCAAATTCACTTATTGATGCATACTATCAGCTTACTGACGGCATTCAGCAATTATCCGACGGCGGAAACCAGGCGCTTCCCGTTGCATCAGAAACGCTTAAAAGTATGACTAACGGACTTCTTGCCGTACAGAAGGGTCTTGACCAGACTACTGAAAAAGACGGTCAGCCGGGACTTATTGAGGGTATGACAACACTTAGAAACGGTATTGCTCAGTACACTGACGGTGTAAGTCAGGTAGACAGCGGTGTTACAACGCTTAATAACGGAATGGTTCAGTTCAGCAACGGTCTTTCAACGGCAGGTGCAGGCATTGACAAGCTCTATGACGGAACACAGAAGCTTGTAAGCAACAACAAAAAGCTGAATGACGGCGCATCAAGGTTAAACGGCGGTGCAATTCAGTTATATGACGGCTCGGTTAAGCTTCACGACGGAACGCTTCAGATTGATGACGGATGCGACAAGCTTATGTTCGGCGCAAACACACTTAAGGCTTCGCTTCAGGACGGCGCAAATCAGATTGCCGAAACCAACACGGGCGAAAGCTCTGCCGAAATGTTTGCACAGCCCGTTGAGGCAAACGAAACCTTCCAGAGAAACATTAACACCAACGGCGAAGCAATGAGCGCATATATGATGTGCGCAGGCTTATGGGTTGCCTGCCTTGCTTTCTGTCTGATGTTCTCGCCGTTTAAAACATCACTCGGAAGCAGAAAAACATTCATAGCTCACGCATTGATTGCTCTGTTTGTTTCAATGGTTCAGGCGCCGATTATGGTTACTCTGCTTATGGGAATCAACGGAATGCGTCCGCAGAATGTTGCACTAACCTATTTAATGGCGATGCTGGCGTCAATGGCGTTTATGAGTATTGTTTACTATCTTAACACCCTGCTTGATTCCATAGGCTCGTTCTTCCTGCTTGTTCTGCTATGCTTGCAGCTATCGGGTGCCGCGGGCACTTACCCGATTGAATTATCACCGAAATTCTATCAGATAATTCATCCGTTCATGCCGTTTGCATACGGCGTTGACGCATTCAGAAGCACACTTTCAACAGGCAATTCACTAACGCTTGATATTGCGGTTTTTGTTGGAATAATAGTTGCAGGAATTGCACTAACCTGCTTAACCTACGAAATAAGAAGAGTTAAGCTCAAAAGAAAAGCAGAAAATGATGAAATAGCAGATTTTGATGAAGATTTAACAACCAGCAAAGCATAGTAAAAAAGGCTTTAACGATTTCGTTAAAGCCTTTTATTGACAGATACCAAACAAAGAGGATTTAACGGTTTTCCGTTAAATCCTCTTTTATTAATATGAAAACTTATGTCCGTCGCAGCGCTTGAGAAGCTCGTCCCACCTTCTGTCAACTTCCTTCTGGAATTCTTCAATCATCCATTCGTTGCCTGCTTTAAACATATGCTTGAAGCGTCCCTGCTTTGAGAGCCATTCTTCAACGGGAACGTATCTTGCAGGCTCATAGTTAAGTATCCACTTACCGTCAACTACCTCAAACAAAGGCCAGTAGCGTGTTTCAACTGCAAGACGGCAGATATCCATAATATCATAGGTTGGATATCTCCAGCCTCTCGGGCAGGGTGCCATAATATTGAGGAAGGCAGCTCCCTTTGTGTAGATTGCCTTTTCACTCTTGCAGTGAAGGTCGCGGAAGTTTCTGAAGAAGGTTGTTTGTGCAACATAAGGAACATGGTGCTCTGCGATAATTGCAGCCAAATCCTTTCTGTATTCAACCTTACCGCCGCTCTTTTTGCCAACGGGTGTTGTTGTTGTATCTGCAAACATCGGTGTTGCGGATGAACGCTGAATACCCGTATTCATATATGCGCCGTTATCGTAGCAAACATAAACCATATCGTGATTTCTTTCCATTGCACCCGAAAGCGACTGGAAGCCGATATCGTATGTTCCGCCGTCACCGCCGAAGGTTATAAACTTAAAGGTTTCGTCCTCGGCAAGCTTGCCCTTGCGCTTCATAACATTATATGCACCCTCAACGCCTGCAAGGGTTGCGCCTGCGTTTTCAAATGCATTGTGGATATATGAATCCTTATAAGCTGTGAAGGGATACATAAAGCTTGAAACCTCAAGACAGCCCGTTGCGTTGCCTACAACGGCTTTATCGCCCTCGTGAACAGCCTTTAAAACATTTCTTACTGCGATTGTTCCGCCGCAGCCTGCACACATTCTGTGACCGGGAACAAGTCTGTCATCGCGTGAAACAAATTCTTTAAAATCGTACATCTCATTCCCTCCTATTCTCTTACGCCCATATAGCGGTAAGGATTCTCAACGCTGCCGTTTGCTGCTGCTTTTTCAAGCTCGGCATAAACATTTTCCATATCCTCAACCTTAACATCACGGCCGCCGAGACCGTATACATAGTTAATTGTAAGGCAGTCTGCCTTTGCTCTGTAAAGCGCTGTTGTTACCTCGCTTCCGAGAGGACCGCAGTTATCGTTATAAGATTCTGTTCTGTCCATAATTGCAACAGCCTTAACGCCTTTAAGCGCATTCGCAATCTCCTGAGCCGGGAAGGGACGGAAAAGTCTGATTTTGATTAAACCAACCTTTTTGCCCTGAGCTCTGAGAGCATCAACGGCATCCTTGGTTGTGCCTGCTGCAGAGCCGATAATAACAACTGCATACTCGGCATCATCCATCTTATATTCTTCAAAGAAGCCGTAGCTTCTGCCCGTTATCTTTTCGTATTCCTTTGCAACATCAAGAACAACCTGCTTTGCATTTTTAAGTGCCTCTGCCTGCGCTCTTTTTGCTTCGAAATAATAGTTTGTTACGCTGTAGGGACCTACTGCCATCGGGCATTCGGGATTAAGAAGATAGTTTTCGGGGCTGTATTCGCCTACGAAATTCTTAACCTCTTCATCCTCGTTTAAAACGATATTCTCAACAGCGTGAGAGGTTATGAAGCCGTCCTGACAAATCATAACGGGAAGCATAACATCCTTATGCTCGCCGATTCTGTATGCCATACAGAGATTATCGTAAACCTCCTGATTGTTTTCTGCATAAATCTGAATCCAGCCTGCATCCCTTGCGCCCATTGAATCGGAATGGTCGCAGTTGATGTTAATAGGACCTGAAAGCGCTCTGTTTACAAGAGTTAAAACAATGGGAAGGCGGTTTGATGCTGCGAGATATAATTCCTCCCACATAAGCGCCATACCTGCTGAAGATGTTGCAGTAACGCTTCTTGCGCCTGCTGCTTCTGAGCCGATAACCGCACTCATTGCCGAATGCTCGCTTTCAACGGGAATGAACTCGCTGTCAACAAGTCCGTTTGCAACAAGCTTTGAAAAATACTGGGGAATTTCTGTTGACGGCGTAATCGGGAAAGCCGCCATAACATCGGGATTAATCTGGCGAAGCGCTTCGCAAACAGCTTCGTTACCCGATAATCTGTCTTTTCTTGCCATTACTTAACCCCCTCCATAGTAAGTGCCCCTGTGGGACAGGTTTTAACGCAGATTCCGCAGCCCTTGCAATGGTCGTAGTCAAGAGGACCTCTTGCCTTTGTTCCGGGGATAACCGAAATGCAGCTATCGGGGCAAACAGGAATGCACATTAAGCAGTGAATACATTTTTCGTTATTGAGTTCGGGTTTAACTGAGGTCCACTCGCCTGTTTTAAATTCAACTGAGGTGCCCTCGCCGTATATCTGCATACCCTCGGTTAAATCCTGCCATTTGCATTCAAGACCGAGTTTTGAAACATCGCTTCTCATTATCCTTTAACCTCCTCATAAGCCATTTTAAGAGCGTTCATATTGCCATCGATAACCTCGGGCTTTGATGAAAACTTATGCTCAAATGAAGTTTGCATTTCCTCAAGGAAATTATTGAAATCCATAACCCTTGAAACCTTAACTATTGCTGCAAGCATCGGAGTGTTGGGGAAATATTTGCCAAGGCATGCCTTTGAAACCTTTTTGGCATCGATTGTGAAAACCTTTCCATCATATCCCTTTAAGTGCTCTTTTAACTCCTCGGGGTGCTTTTTGGTGTTGATAACAATAGCGCCGTCCTTTGAAAGACCTGCTGTTACATCAACAACCTCAAGAAGACTTTCATCAACCACAACAACAAAGTCGGGGTCGTATATATTAGAATGAACTCTGATTTCATTATCGCTTATTCGGTTGTATGCTGTTATGGGCGCGCCCATTCTTTCAGGACCGTATTCGGGAAAGCCCTGAACATATTTTCCTGTTTTAAAGGCAACATCTGCAAGAAGCAGCGCAGCGGTTTTTGCACCCTGACCGCCTCTTCCGTGCCAGCGAATTTCAACAGCGTTAATCATAGTGATTCCTTCTTTCATAACATTATAAAGGCAAAACACCTCATCCACCGCAAGCGGTCCCCCTTTTGCTCGCCGCAGACGGTTAACCCTTTTGTCTGCTGCGCAGACATTTCCCCTGTCAAGGGGAATGCCTCAAGGGGAAGGTGTGAGGCTTTAAAATACAAAACGCCTCTCAGCCCTAAGGCTAAGAGGCGATATAAATACCGTGGTACCACTCTTATTCGTTACATAAGCAACGCACTTCTCATACTAACATATGATATCTCTTTAACGGAAGAAACCGTGTTTTCTTACTCATTTCAGAAAACCTGCTCAGAGAGGATATCCCCTGCTTCTTTGTGCTGCCTTGCACCAGACGGCAGCTCTCTGAAACGAAATACGCAGCGGCATTGTTCTCTTCAACGCATTTATCTTATTTGTGCAGGTATTATAATAAATTATTTTATTTTTGTCAACACTTTTTATTGTATATGTATCAAATTTATGCTAAAATACTCAAAAAGGAGGCTGAAATATGAATATTTGGCACGATATATCCCCGAAAAGAATCAGAAAAGACAGATTTTACGCCGTTATTGAGATTTCAAAGGGCGGTAAGAATAAATACGAGCTTGATAAAGAAACAGGTATGCTTAAGCTTGATCGAGTTTTATTCACATCAACCCACTACCCTGCTAACTACGGCTTTATTCCGAGAACATATGCAGCCGATAACGATCCGCTTGATGTTCTTGTTTTATGCAGCGAGGCAATTCTGCCGATGACCATTGTTGAATGCACACCCATAGGCGTTCTTATTATGGAGGACGGCGGCGCAAAGGACGAAAAGATTATTGCAGTTCCCGTTAACGACCCGAACTATAATGTTTATAATAATATTGATATGCTTCCCTCTCACAGATTTGAGGAAATTCAGCATTTCTTCAAGGTTTATAAAACACTTGAGCAGGGCAAGGCAACATCCGTTACAGAGGTTCAGCCAAGAGAGGCTGCAGAGGAAATCATTCAGAACTGCATTGATGAATACATAAAAAAATTTCAGATGTAACAAAGAAAAGAGCGAGTTTTAAACTCGCTCTTTTTTATTCCTGATTCTCTTCTTTGTCTTCTGTTTTATCTTCTGTAGAATCGTTGTTGAAGAGGTCTATAATTTCATCAACGGTTGTTCCTTCGCTTGCTGTTTCTTCAACAGGAAGCTCTTCGGGGATTTCTTCCTTTTCGGGAAGCTTGCCGTCATTCATAAGTGAAAGGAACTCCTCGCCTGTGAGCTTTTCTCTTTCGATAAGAGTGTTTGCAACAAGTTCAAGCTTATCAAGGTGCTCGGTGAGAATCTTTTCGGTTTTAGCGTATGCTTCACGCATAATGCGCTCGATTTCCGAATCAATTCTTGCAGAGGTTTCGTCACTGTAGTTCTTAACAGTTCCGTAATCCTTGCCGAGAAATACCTCGCCGTTTGAGCTATCGTAAACAACGGGACCGACAGAATCGCTCATACCGTATTTAGCAACCATATCCCTGCAGATTTCGGTTGCACGCTGAAGGTCGTTTGAAGCGCCCGTTGAAATATCGCCGAGTGCAAGCGCTTCGGCAACTCTTCCGCCGAACATTGAAATAAGATTGTTGAGCATATCCTTTTTAGAGGTATAGTTCTCTTCATCGGGAGTATACCAGGTATATCCGCCTGCACCGAGACCTCTTGGTATGATTGAAATCTCTTTAACCTTATCGTGTCCTTCAACATAGAAGGATGAAACTGCGTGACCTGCTTCGTGGTATGCAGTAAGCTTTTTAGCCTTATCGCTGTATTTATGCGATTTCTTCTCTGTTCCGATTTCAACTCTTGAGGTTGCGTCTGCAATATCCTTTGCGGTTATTGCCTTTCTGCCGTTTCTTACGGCGAGAATTGCAGCCTCATTGAGAAGGTTTTCAAGGTCTGCGCCCGTGAAGCCCATTGTATCCATTGCAATATCGTGAAGGTCTACATCGGGTGCGAGAGGTTTATTTCTTGCGTGAACCTTGAGGATATCCTCTCTTCCCCTTGCATCGGGACGGTTAACGGTTATCTGACGGTCGAATCTGCCGGGTCTTAAAAGAGCCGGGTCGAGAACATCGGGACGGTTGGTTGCAGCAATCATAATAACGCCGCTGTTTGTTCCGAAGCCGTCCATTTCAACAAGAAGCTGGTTGAGCGTCTGCTCACGCTCATCGTTTCCGCCTCCCATGCCTGCGCCTCTGTGACGGCCTACGGCATCGATTTCATCAATGAAAACGATTGCAGGGGCTTTTTTCTTTGCCTGTTCAAACAAATCACGAACACGGGAAGCGCCGACACCTACATACATTTCAACGAAATCCGAACCAGAAATTGAAAGGAACGGAGCGCCTGCTTCACCTGCAACAGCCTTTGCAAGAAGGGTTTTACCTGTTCCGGGAGGGCCAACTAAAAGCACGCCCTTGGGTATTCTTGCGCCGAGCTCGGTGTATTTCTCGGGTTGCTTGAGGAAATCAACAAGCTCCTGAAGCTCTTCCTTTTCCTCGTCGCAGCCTGCAACATCCTTAAAGGTTTTATCGGAATCCTCGGCAGCATTCTTAGCCTTGATTTTTCCGAAGGATAGCGTTCTGTTTGTTTCGCTGCCGATGGTGTTGCCCATTTTTCTGATTGTCCAGATAGCAAGTGCAAACAGCAGCAAGCCTATAAGCAGGCTTGGAAGCATACTTAAGAATACCGAGCCTCCCCTGCCCTTTTTGTAGTTATATTCAATTTGTTTATTCGGATTAGCCTCGTTATATTCCTTAACATAACCCGAAATATCATCAAGGAAATAGCTTACGCTCGGAACGCTGTATGATTTTTCAGCGTCCTTTTCATCATCCTTGAAAAGCTTGTATTTCAGACTTCCGCTGCTCAAATCAAGTTCAAAATAGCTTACCTGATTTGTTCTGAAAAGGCTGACTACATCGGAATAAACAAGTTCATCCTTCTTATTCTGCGAGCTCATTGCAAAAATCATAACAATGAGCAGAACCGGAATAAGAAGATAAAAAACTATTGATTTCCAGTTTTTAGATAAATTATTTCTCATTTATCTTAGTCCTCCGAAATTTTAATTAAAAGAACTTTCTCAGTTGCATCGTCAATGCAAACACGCTCGGAAATGCATATACCCTGCACACCGATTGCCCCGACATCATCCGCAATTATCGGGATTCTGTTTCTTTTATCGGCAGGGATTTTTTGCTCATTAAAAAGCTTTTTAAGCGATTTTGTGCAATTCCTTTTATACGGGGAAATGCTTTCGCCGTCGATTCTCTGCCTAACTGAAACACTGCCGATTATTCTATCATAATCGCAGTAAAAATCAAATTCTTTTTTTAATAATTCATATTTATTTAAAAAATCTTTTAAATAAATAGTATTCTGTTCAAAACTAAAGCTGATTTCAGAATTATCTATTTCGGCAATTCTCAGAGTTTTCAAATCCGAGATTGCAAAAATATTATTCTTTATCTGAAGCTTTCCCCTTTTATCAAGAAGCTCAAGCACTCCGCCGAGATGCAATTCATCAAGAGAAACGCCGTTTTTCTCTGCAAGAAGAATTACTGCTCTTTTTACAAGCGCAATATTGAAGGCTTTAAGCTTTTGAATATCAAGAGAATTATCAATTAAACACTCATTAAAGCATTTTTCACTTTCCTCTTTGATAAAAGCGTAATCCTCGTCAGCGCTTAAAACGAACCTTTCAAAATTCTTTTCAAAGGAAGGATTGAGCTTTTCAAATTCAGAAATAACAACATTTCTTATATAATTTCTTGAATAGTTGTTATCAAGATTTGTTGAATCAACAACAAAAGGAATTGAAGCTTTTTTACATTCCTGCCTGATTTCATCGGAAGTAAGCTCGATTAACGGGCGTATAATTTTTCCTCTTACCGCAGGTATTCCGCAGCAGCCTTTTAACGAGGTTCCCCTGCTTAAGCGAAACAAAACGGTTTCAACATTATCCGAAAGATTGTGCGCCGTTGCAATTTTATCGGCATTGAAGGACTCAAAAAACTCATAGCGCCTTTTTCTTGAATACTCTTCAACGCCCTCTTTTGCTTCTTTGGCAAGGGTTGGCGCATCAATTCTCAAGCAATGAAATTCAACGCCGTTTTCTTTGCAGAAGCTTTCAACAAATTCGCTGTCTGCAACGGATTCCTCGCCCCTGATTCCGTGCTCAACATTTGCACAAATCAGCTTTAAATTCAGCTCTTTTTGCCTATCGATAAGATAATGCAGAAGCAGCATTGAATCTGCGCCGCCCGAAACGCCTGCAACAACGGTTTCGCCGCACTTAAGCATATTGAATTTTGAAACGGTTTTATCAATTTTAATCGTAATTTCTGACATTTTCCACAGCACGGAATCTTGTAAATTCCTTATCAAATGTTAATTCGATAGTTCCTGTCTGACCGTGACGGTTTTTTGCAACAATGAGCTCGGTTAAGGTTTCATCTACCTCGTCCATCTTGTCTTCCGAAAGCTCATTTTTATAATAATCGGGACGGTAGAGGAACATAACAATATCTGCATCCTGCTCGATTGAGCCCGATTCACGCAAGTCTGAAAGCTGGGGCTTATGCGATTTTCCTCTGCCCTCGGTGCCTCTTGATAACTGCGCGCAGCATATAACGGGAATATTGAGGTCTTTTGCCATCATTTTGAGGTTACGGGTTATTTCAGAAACCTCCTGAACGCGGTTTTCTTTTCTTGTTGCCGACTGCACTAAACCGAGATAGTCGATAATAACAGCGTCAACATTTTTCATTCTTCTTATTCTTGATTTGATTTCGGGTACGGTTATTGATGAGGAATCGTCAAGATAGAGCTCAACATCGCTGAACTGCGCTGCCGCATTGCCCACTCTTATCCATTCATCATCATTGAGCTCACCCGTTCTGAATTTTTGTGAGGGAACGCCTGCCTGCGATGCAAGAAGTCTTTCAGCAAGCTGTTCCTTTGTCATTTCAAGCGAGAAGAAAACGCATTTCTTTCTTGCAATCATTGAAATATTCTGTGCAAGGTTGAGCGCAAAAGAGGTTTTACCCATTGCAGGACGCGCGCCGATAAGTATGAAGTCGGACTTATTTAAGCCCGTTGTGTATTTATCAAGCAGACCAAAGCCCGTTGGTACGCCCTTATAGTCCTCGGCGTTTTCGCCTGTTAAATCCTTGAGCTTGCCGTATACGCCGTTAAGAATAACCTCGCTGATTTTTGACGGTCCCGAGGATTCCTTACCCTGACGGATATCATAGATTTTCTGCTCGGCAGAATCAAGAATAACCGATGCTTCACCGCCGCCAGACGAAGCGTCGTCAATTATTTCCTGAGCTACCTGAATCAGCGTTCTGAGATAATACTGCTCTTTAACAATCTTTGCATATTTTATAACATTTGCCGTTGACGGAACGCTGTTAAACAGCTGAACAAGGTATTCCCTTCCGCCTGCCAAATCATATGTTCCTGCCTTTGCAAGCGCATCGGCAACAAGAACGGGGTCGATAGCTCCGTTCTGTGTTGTGAACATAGACATCATTATTGAAAAGATTTCGCGGTGCTGAGGAAGATAGAAGCTTTCGGGCTTGAGGTAATCAACAACCTCGTTCATACAGCCTGGTTCAACAAGTATGCTTCCTAAAACACTTTGCTCCGCATCAAGATTATACGGCAAAGAAACATTAACATTATCGGGCATTATATTTCCCCTCTTCAAATCAATAGTTTAAAATTATTCCTCGGATACGGCAACAAAAATATTTGCCGAAATTCCCTGATAGATTTTAACTTCAGCCTGCACAGTTTCGAAAGCCTTGATATCCTGCATAACAATTTTTCTCTTATCAATATCAAGTGAAAAATCCTGCTTGATTTTCTGTGCAACATCCTTTGAGGTAACAGAGCCAAAAAGCTTTCCGTTTGCGCCTGCCTTTGCAGTTAGTTTAACGGTTTTGCCTTCAATCTGGGCTTTAACCTCATTAGCGGCTTTAATCTCTTCAGCCTTGTGGAACTGCTTTGCTTTTTCCTTATTTTTAAAATCATTCATTGCAGTTGCATTTGCTTCAACTGCAAGTCCCTTCGGGAAGAGATAGTTTCTTGCATAACCGTCGCTTGTGTTAACAAGCTCGCCCTTCTTACCGAGGGATTTTACATCCGCTTTTAATATTACTTTCATAGCCTATCCTCCGTCTTAAAATCGGGTGTGGGCAAAGCCCACCCGAAATTCGTAATTCGTAACTCGTAATTCGTAATTCCGATTAAATCTCCATTATAATCGGCAGTATCATCGGCGAGCGCTTTGTTTTTTCATACATAAGCTTTGAAATATCGTCTCTGAGCCTTGTTTTAAGTGAGTTCCAGTCGCGGTATTTTCTGTCGTACTGAGAGTTAAAGACCTTAACTGCAACCTCCTTTGCGCTTGCCATAAGTTCTTCGTTTTCTTTAACAAACACAAAGCCTCTTGAAACAATGTCGGGTCCCGAAACAAGGTAGCCGTTTTGCGAATCAATAGTTGCGACAACAATTATGATTCCGTCCTTGCTCAGTCGTTTTCTGTCGTTTAATACAACATTTCCGACATCGCCTACTCCGTAGCCGTCAACATATATCTCACCCGACGGAACATTATCAAGCTTTTTGATTTCGTCCTTCGTGATTTCGATACAGTTGCCGATATCACCGATAAAAATATTCTTCTTCGGTATTCCCATTGCCTGTGCAAGCGATGCGTGCTTTATAAGATGCTTTTGCTCCCCGTGAACGGGAATGAAGAATTTAGGTTTAACCATACCTATCATCAGCTTCAAATCCTGCTGACAGGCGTGGCCCGATGCGTGAACATCGTACATATTTTCATATATAACCTCAACGCCCTGCTTCATGAGAATATTAACTATATTGCCAACCATTCTCTCATTTCCGGGAATCGGGGTTGCAGATATGATAACATAATCGTTCGGGGTTATATTAACCTTTCTGTGTTCGCCCGTTGCAATCTTTGTTAAGGCGGACATCGGCTCACCCTGTGAGCCCGTTGTTATGATAACAAGCTTATCATCGCTGTAGTTGCCGATGGTGTCTATCGGGATTAAAACATTCTTTGGAACATTCAGATAGCCGAGCTCTGCGCCGACATTAACAAGGTTTTCAAGGCTTCTGCCAAGAACCGCAACCTTTCGTTTAGTTGCCTTTGCAACATCCATAATCTGCTGAACGCGGTGAATATTCGATGCAAAGGTTGCAACAATAATTCTTCTGTTGCCCGCTTTTCTGAAAAGCGTTCCGAAGCTGTCGCCAACCATACTTTCCGACGGTGTTGTTCCCGGACGCTCCGCATTTGTTGAATCCGAAAGAAGCGCAAGAACGCCCTTCTTTCCGTATTCGGCAAATCTGGGCAAATCAATCATATCGCCGTCAACAGGCGTTGTGTCTATTTTAAAGTCGCCCGTTGAAATTATAATTCCTGCAGGGCATCTTATTGCAAGCCCCACCGAATCGGGAATTGAATGATTAACATGAATAAGCTCGATATTGAACGCACCGAGAGTTATATTATCCCTCGGCTTTATTTCAACAAGCTTTGCCTGATTTAAAAGGCCGTGCTCTTCAAGCTTGCCCTTAATCAGACCGATTGTAAGCTTTGTTGCATAAACCGGAAAATTTGCCTGCTTCAAAAGATATGCAAGCGCACCAATATGGTCCTCGTGACCGTGGGTGATTATTATACCTCTGATTCTGTCTTTATTACTCAGGATATGAGAAAAATCGGGAATAACCAAATCTACTCCCGGGAGCTCTGCGGTTGGAAATGCCAGACCGCAGTCAACGATAAACATATCGTTTTTATACTCATAAAGAGTCATATTCTTTCCGATTTCATTCATACCTCCGAGAAAAGAAATCTTCACCTTTTCCGTTTCTGTTCGGAAAACGGGCTGGGATTTCTTTGATGCCTTTCGGTAGGTATAATAACGCCTTTGAGAATTCCGTTTTCCGCCGGCGCCCTGAGTTGGCATCCTTTTTTCATTTGCCATTAAAAAAATTACCTCCATTTTTCTTAACCACTGAACTTCCATCCAAACTCGATTATAAACGGCTGATTTTCCCAATCTCTGCGTTAAAATCATCCGCCATACGGCAAGTATGCCGTATAATTTTGCCTTGACCTTGTAAAAATCAGCTCGTTTTTAACTGCAAGCACCTAAAATGCTTGGAGTTAAGATGAAATTTGGATTTTGAGGTCGTAGCTTTACTCGCGTAACGCAAGAGCGAAAAATTCTAATTTCGCTTAAATACAGCATTTTAGGCGAGTTTTGATGGGAGTTTAGTGGTTAATATTTTTCCGCAATATAGTTACTACATATAATATATTATTATAATACTAAAGTCAATAGTTGCAAAAATTATTTACATATATTGATTATTAGCCTGATCGGTGGTAAAATATACTAACAAATCAGAATTATTGCACGCAATAAGCTGATTTGAGGAAAGGAAGAATTATGAAACAAGTTGAAATATATACGGACGGTGCGTGCAGCGGAAATCCCGGTAAAGGCGGATGGGGCGCGGTGCTTGTTTATAACGGAATAGAAAAGGAGCTGAGCGGCTTTGAAGCACAGACCACCAACAACAGAATGGAGCTCACCGCAGTTATTGAAGCCCTTAAAGCGCTTAAAGAGCCCTGCTCTGTTAAGCTCACTACAGATTCAAAATATGTTTGCGATGCAATAAATCAGGGATGGGTTTATTCGTGGGAAGCAAACAACTGGAAAAAAGCAGATAAAAAGCCTGCGCTCAATGTTGATTTATGGGAGGAGCTGCTTGCTCTGCTTGAAGAACACGAGGTTGAATTTATCTGGGTTAAGGGTCACGACGGCCACAAATATAACGAACGCTGCGACAGGCTTGCAGTTGCACAGTATACATCAAATTAAAAAAAGGAGTTAAAATTATGCCTTATATCACAACAACAACCAACACAAAAATAACCGATGATAAAAGAGAAATCATCAAATCCGAATACGGAAAAGCAATTTCACTTCTCGGCAAAACCGAGGGCTGGCTCATGCTTAATTTTGAGGACGAAAAGGATATGTTTTTCAAGGGTGAAAGCGATAAGCCTATGGCATTTGTTGATGTCAGCGTTTTCGGTAAATCAAGCGATGAACAGTGCAATGAAATGACAAAGGAAATCTGCAGAATACTCGGCACAAACCTCGGAATTGCGCCCGATAAGATTTATGTTAAATTCAGCGGATACAGCCAGTGGGGCTGGAATAATATGACATTTTAACTATAAAAAAATTAACCGCTTTGGGATGAACCAAAGCGGTTGTTTTTTTGTTAGTTCTTTTTAGCTCCGAGCTTTGATGTTATCATTTTGATAATAAAGAGTGTTGCAATCATCAAAACGATTGATATCGGAAGAACAATGAGTGCGTTTTGAACAAAGCCAGCAATAACATAGCTTACAAACGAAACACCTGCAACGGTAAGTGCATAGGGAAGCTGAGTTGAAACATGGTTAACATGGTTACACTGAGCACCTGCGCTTGCCATAATTGTTGTATCGGAAATCGGTGAGCAGTGGTCGCCGCAAACAGCACCTGCCATACAAGCCGAAACAGCGATAATTGTAATCTTGCTGTCTGTTCCTGCAAATACAGAAAGAACGATTGGAATAAGTATACCAAAGGTTCCCCATGAGGTTCCTGTTGCGAAGGAAAGTCCTACTGCAATAAGGAAGATAATTGCAGGAAGCATCATCTGCAAGCCTGCTGCAGAGCCTTCAATAAGCTGTGAAATGAATATCTTTGCACCGAGTGAATCGGTCATAGTCTTTAAGGTCCATGCACAGCAGAGAATGAGAATTGCAGGAGTCATTGCGTTGAATCCCTCAGGGATTGCACCCATGCAGTCCTTGAAAGAGATAACTCTTCTGCAAACAAAGTAGATAATCGCAAATACTACGGTTACAAATGAGCCGTAAACAAGACCTACTGAAGCGTCGCTGTTTGAGAATGCTCCGATGAAATCGCGGTAGCAATCCTCACCCTTTGTGAAGAATCCGCCTGTGTAAACCAAGCCGATAACACATGAAACAATAAGGAATAAAACAGGAATAATAAGGTCGAAAACTCTGCCTTTGGGATTAACTTTTTCCTCAGCTTTTTCGCTTAGCTCATTCATTTTTTCAATAGCTTCGCCCTTCTGTGCAGCTGCTTCGAAACGCTTCATCGGACCGTAATCAAACTTTGCCAACGAAATAACTATCATCATTATAATTGTTAAAATAGCATAGAAGTTAAACGGAATTGCAGAGATGAAAAGGCTCATACCGCTCTTTGCGCCTGCGCCCTTTGCAAAGCCTGCAACTGCTGCTGCCCATGAAGAAATAGGAGCAATAATGCAGACAGGAGCTGCTGTTGCGTCGATAAGATAAGAAAGCTTTTCTCTTGAAATGTTCTTTTTATCGGTTACGGGACGCATAACAGAGCCAACTGTTAAGCAGTTGAAATAGTCGTCTACAAAGATAAGTACGCCGAGTGCGATTGTTGCAAGCTGAGCGCCTATTCTAGATTTGATATGCTTTGAGGTCCACTCACCGAATGCCGCAGAACCGCCCGTTTTATTCATCATTGCAACAATAGCGCCGAGCAGCACAAGGAAAATGAGTATACCGATATTCCATGAATCGGTAATCGAGTCAATAAAGCCGTCTTTGAAAACGTGAACAATTGTTCCTTCAAAATTACCGCCCGAATAGATTATTCCGCCTGCAAGAATACCGATAAAGAGCGATGAATAAACCTCTTTGGTGATAAGTGCAAGAAGAATTGCAATAATCGGCGGGAGAAGAGCCCAGAAGGTTGCGTATTTTGAAATGGACTTGCGGATTGTTGTAAGAGCCGTTTGAATATTGGTTTCAAAATTCTCGTCATCAACAACATTTTCAGCATAGCCGTCAACATACTCCTGAGCAGCCTCTTCCTCAAGAAGCGGGTCTGCTTCAGCAAAAGCAACAATTCCCGGAACAATGCTCATTACAGAAAAAGTTAAAACAATTGTAAGTATGAGCATTGAAGTTAATTTTTTAAACTTGTTAAACATATTTTTCCTCCTGTTATTGTTATATAGTTTATTAGTTTAGCGTGCTAAATTGCTAAACTATAATAGCATAACTTAATGCACGTGTCAATTAATAATTTCACACAAAGTTATATAAATCATAAAATGTACAGGAGGGTGATTATTTGAAAAAGTTTTTTGTACCCGATATCAGCGATAAGCGCATAATTTACGCGAAAAAAGAGCTTGAAAACAGCGGTTTTGTTTCCCTTAACAGCGAAAGCAGCGCTGATTTCATTCTTCTGGGCGTTAACCCCGATAAAGAAATGCTGAATTACGATGTTCCCGTATTTGCAGGAAATGTTAGCAAAAAGGGAGTTTTTGACTACACAAAAAATAAAGCATTTGCAATAAAAAACGCCTATTTAACTGCGGAAGCGGCGATTGAAGAAGCAATAAGAAACAGCGATTTCAGCCTTGTTAACGCGCCGATTCTTATAACAGGCTACGGAAGAATTGCAAAGGCGCTTCACAGATATCTTTCCGCTTTTTCGAGCAACATAACTATTTGCGCGAGAAATGCCGAGCAGAGAGCGCTTGCACAGCAAAACGGCGCAAAGGTTATCAGCTTTGAAAATCTGTTTAAATGCTATGAATACAGTTTTATTTTCAACACAGTTCCCCACCCCGTTTTTACGGCTAGAGAGCTTGTCAGAATAAGCACCGACGCTGTTTTGATTGATTTGGCTTCATTCCCGGGCGGCGTTGATAAACACTTTGCAAAACACTTTAATATAAACCTTATTGAAGCGCGAGGACTTCCGGCAAAATTCTCGGCAAAAACTGCAGGAGAAATTGTTGCCGATACCGTAATTATGATGATAAAGGAGGAAGGCTTATGAAAATCGGATACTGCTTAACAGGCTCTTTCTGCACCTTTTCAAAGAGCATTGAAGCAGTAAAAACACTTGTTAAGGCAAACCACGAGGTTACGCCCATAATGAGCGAAAACGCATATAATACAGACACCCGTTTCGGCGATGCAAAAGATATTCAGAACGAGCTGATTGAGATAACCGGCAACAGCATAATTCACACAATTAAGGGTGCTGAGCCCATAGGTCCGAAGAGGATGTTTGATGTTCTCTGCGTTGTTCCCTGCACGGGAAACACGCTTGCAAAGCTTGCTAACGGAATAACGGACACCTCTGTTACTATGGCTGTTAAATCACACATAAGAAACGCGCGTCCCGTTGTTATTGGTGTTTCAACAAACGACGCGCTCGGCGCTGCCGCTAAAAACATAGGCGCGCTGATGAATTACAAGAATTATTATTTTGTTCCGCTCGGAATGGATGACTGCATAAACAAACCGAAATCAATGGTTTGTGATTTTTCAAAAGTGCTTATGACTGTTGAAATGGCAGCCGAGGGAGAAGAGGTTGTGCAGAAGATAATATAATAATTACGAATTACGAGTTACGAATTACGAATTGTGGGACCTGCGGTCGGCAATTATAAAAGAATACCGGAAGTTCGTCAAAGAACTCCCGGTATTCAGTTATTTTAGTCAATTATTTCTTTGTGGTAACAGTCTTGGTGGTCCAATCGGAATAATATTTTGTTCCGCCGACTGTTTTATAAACTCTCAGTCTTACATGGTATTTCTTACCCGCTTTAAGTCCTGAGAATTTTGTGCTTACAATATTGTTCTTGCTTGCTTTGAATTTCTTGACGTTCTTTGTGAACTTGGTGTCTGTTGCAAGCTGAACCTCATAGCCCGTTGCATTCTTTTCAGGTCTGCTCCATTTTACTGTTATGGTGTTTTTGGTTGGTGTTGCTTTGAAGCTGATTTTTTTGGGAATTATCTTGAAGGTTTTCTTGATTGTGCCCTTATAAGCTTTTATGCCCGTGATTAAAACGGTTGCCTTTCCGACCGACATATTATCGTAATATGAAACGGAATAATCAGTTCCTGCTTTCAGCTTCTTGCTGCCAAGCTTAACGGTTATTGACTGCGTTATTTTCTTGCCTGTATATGCAGTGTCTTTGATTCCCGAAACAGTTGCCTTTGAAAGGTCTGTTTTCTTGAGCTTGGGGATCGTTACCTTCTTTGAGCTGATTTTTTCACCGCATTCTTTGCAGTAAACAACCTCGTAGTAATAGCCTTCCTTGTCGTAGGTTGCCGCTTTTTCGTTTTCCTTAACAGCTTTCTTGGGTGTGTGGGTGTGGGTGCCCGTGAAGGTAAGGCTTGTATGGAAGCAGGTGTAGCTATAAGAATAAGGAGTGAAGGCTTCGTGCATAACCTGCGTATAGCCGTTATCCTTCAGCCAATTTGCGCTGCGGTCTCTGAAATATATGTTATTAGCCTCATAAGCATCCCAGAATGAAGCATAATTCTGTCCGTTGGTTGAATGATAAGTTCCGTCAGGATTCTGGGAAGGATTCACTGCGTAATCGCCAACCGGAACATCTTCTGTTAATTCAAGATAGCTTCTGCCGCCCGTTTCCTTGATTTTCAGCATACTGTATGCGTAATCGGAAGCAGCGGGAACACTTGGCTCAACATAGCTGTTAACCCAGTTTTCGAAACCGTAAACATATCTTTCGCCGTTTTTGGAATAAACCATGTCGTTTGAATCGGTGCCTCTCTTTAAAGCCGCGTGAACCTTTCCGTCGGAGCTTACAAGACCATCGGGAAATTCATCTTCAAGAGTGCAGGCGGTGAAGGAAGCTTCCTCATCAATCGTGCCGTAGTTATAAAGATACGCCGCTGCACGCTCTTCCTGAGTGTCGTTTAGGTCAAACCATAAATCCCCAACCTTTGTGAGCGGAACATAATAATAGTAGTAATAGGAATAAGAAGCCCATCCGCTCTTTACGTAGTAGGTTTGGGAATCGTCGCCGTCAAGTCTGTAGAGATGGTCGGGAGTGAATTCGCTGTAAACATACATAGTGTCGTCATACTCGGGATAAGTGTAAGGTCCGCCCGAAACATTATATTCCCACTTGATTTGAGGAGAAGCCTTGCCCGCGTATGTGAAGCAGTCTTCGGGACCGCTTAGCTCGGTGTTTGATTCCATTGCAACCGTGGGATGCTCCTCGCGGTTTGTTATGGTAACATTAACAGATGAATCAATATGCATTTTAGCGTTCATAATCTGAATAGGCATTCCGAAAATGAAATCGTCTATATGCTCAATTCCCTGTTCTTCGTTGATATATGTTACTTTAGGATTAATAATAAGCTTGCCCGAATTCTTGCCTTTAACGGTGAGCTCCGTTCCGCTTTCGGGTCCTATTGAAAACAGAGTGTTTGTTCCGTCAACAACAAGATTGACCTTGCCCATATTGATAATTCTGAGAAGGAAAAAGCCCGTTTCGGTTGTTACGCCCTTGATTGTTAAGGTTTTCGTTGCTTCATCGTAGGAAAAGCCCTTATAGTTGTTTTTAACATTCGTTGCTTCGGGGTCTGAGGAATACACTGCAAAGTCGGCATTCTCATAGTTTCCGTCCCAGATTGCTTTTTCATCGCTGACATAGATTTCGGAATAATTGATTTCTTCCTCATAATCCTTTTCAGGCTCTGCAAATGCGCTTGAAGGAAGCGCGAAAAGTGTTGATAGCACCATTAAAAGCGATAAAATGATTGATAATGATTTTTTCATAATTTACTCCTTTAATTATGCACTACGCACTATGCACTATGCACTACTTAACTTTAATTGTTACCGTTACTATCTTTGTTGCCGATTTATATGTATCATTTCCTGCGGCTTTAACCTTAACTTTAACCTTGTAAGTTCCCTTCTTTAAGCCCTTTTTAACAGTAATCTTACCTGCCGATGAAACGGTAATACTCTTGTTTCCGCTATCCTTTGCATAGGTTACATTACCCTTTGCATTAGTAACGCTGAAAGCGTTCTTCTGTGCTACTGTTTGATTTTTCTTTTTAAGATAGGAATATTTTACGGTTGCGGTTTTGCCGCTTGCCTTAATAGTGTTTGTTTTCTTTTCAAGCTTCGGAATCGTTTCGGTTTTAAGCGTCTTTCCGCAAACCGTACATTTATATGTTTTGGTTCCGGTTGCAGTATAGGTTGCTTTCTTTGTAACGGTACCCTTATCCGAAGTGTGCTTGCCCGTTGCGGGAATTGCCTTTGTATAGGTATCTCCGCAGGTGCAGGTATAGGTTCTGACTCCTGTTTTTGCACAGGTTGCAGCCTTTGTTACCTTTGATGTGTATTTATGGGTGTGGTTTCCGAAAGTAATGGAGTTGTTATTAAGAGAATAGCGATGAGAATAGGAGGATTTGTTTTCCGTGAGCTTCGGAGCATATCCGAATGGCTCAACTGCAGCATTCAGAAATTCTCTTTGGCTTGAACTGCTCCAGAGCTCCTGCTTATTGACATCAACAACATGCTCCCCGAATTCAACCCAGTATGTTTTTTCGCTGTGGCAAACCCTGCCCATAGAGATTTTAATGATACTGTCGCTTTCTTCTTCGGGAACTGCGGGAGAAGTCGGATCAACGCGCCAGTTAGCATAACCGGTGCCCTCAATAATTACGTATTCTTCCCCGTTTTTAACATAAAGATAACTGATTCCGTCGCTGAAAATAAGATTTGCGGTTGCACTGCTGTTTGCAACAAGGTCCGAGGGAAGCTCGGCAAGCTCTGCGGGAGTGTAGTATTCAAAATATCTGTAGTACTGACCCTGGTTTGTATACTGGGTGTAGGTTTCGGAATAAGAATCCTTTCTCCAATATTTTTCTTCCCCGCTGTTTGTCTGATACCAAACGCCGTCCTTATGAAGCAGTTTTGCGATGAAATTGCTTGATTTGCTGTACATATAACTGCTTTCAATGAAAACATTATCCTCGCCTGCGGGAAGGTCTGTACGCTTCATAAGCTTTGTTGCGGGGAAGGTTGTTCTCATACGGATGAATCCGTTTTCATAATCCTTACCGTAGGTTGCGCCCCAGTAATCGTGATTATAATAAATCTCTCCGCCCTCGCGGGTATATGTCCAGTTTGGTTCTACGTCAGAGCCACTGTTTTTGATAACATCCTCGGGCTCATAGGGTGCTTCCTCGGTGTCCTGATATACTCCCACGTCATAGAGGAAGCATTCATCTGAATTCGGTCTGAAAATCTTAACAGTTACGTTTTTATCAACCGTGAACGGAGTGATTGTTTCGCCTTCATCAAGATATTCATATGAGCTTGCGATAACCTCATTAATCGGTGTTTCCTTGGTTTTTTTGCTGTTTACGGTTAAAACGCCCGTTCCCGTGATTGTGGGATGTGTGTCCCATAACTCCAAAGCGCAAACTGAACAGCTTCCCTTAACCTCGATTGTTAAGTCGAGCATCTGGTCGCACTGAAGATACGCTCCGACTGCCTCACCGTTATAATTATTGAGATATAAAACATTGGTTGCGTAGTCGTAAGCAACGCCTGCGGGCATATTTTCCGCAATCTCAATGGGGTCGTGAAAGCCGTTATAGATATACACGCAGCCTTCATCCTCATCGTTTGCGGGCTCATAGTATAATTCCATATGACCTGGAACGCCCTCGCCGTCATACTTCGCTTCGTATGCGCTTGCGGGAAGCGCGGAAATTGTTGTTATCACCATTAAAAGTGATAAAATGATTGATAGTGATTTTTTCATAATAAACTCCTTTCTTTTAAAAAAATATGGTACTGCTCGATTATATTATATACTCAAATAAAGAAATTGTAAAGATAAATAATTAATATTTATATTGACATTATTATGCAAAAAATATATAGTGTTCTTATACAGTTGCCAACTGTAAATCGGGTTACAAAAAGGAAGAGGATATTGGAAAAGAACAAGAGAATAATTGATTTAAGGAATATTACAGTCAGCTACGGCGATAACACTGTACTTGAAAATTTGAATTTATACATTAATGAAAAAGAGTTTATAACGCTGCTGGGACCTTCGGGCTGCGGCAAAACAACCACTCTGCGCGCTATTGCAGGATTTATTAAGCCTGATTCGGGTGAGGTTGTTTTTGAAGGAAAGGTTATTAATGATGTTCCGCCCCACAAAAGGAAGGTTAACACCATATTTCAGCGTTATGCTCTTTTTTCTCATTTAAATGTTTATGAAAATATAGCCTTCGGTCCTCAGCTTCAGAAAATGAGCAAGGACGAAATAAGGAAAAAGGTTGCTCAGATGCTTGAGCTCGTTAACCTAAAGGGTTTTGAAAAGAGAACTATAGATTCACTTTCGGGCGGTCAGCAGCAGAGAGTTGCAATCGCAAGGGCACTTGCAAATAATCCGCATGTGCTTCTTCTTGATGAGCCTCTCGGCGCACTCGACTTGAAGCTGAGAAAGGATATGCAGCGCGAGCTTAAAAACATTCAGCAGGAGCTTGGAATAACCTTTATCTATGTTACCCACGACCAGGAGGAAGCGCTTTCAATGAGCGACACCGTTGTTGTTATGGATAAGGGTAAAATTCAGCAAATCGGTACTCCTGAGGATATTTATAACGAGCCCGTTAACGCATTTGTTGCAGACTTCATCGGCGAATCAAATATTGTTGACGCAATTATGATTGAGGACTACAAGGTAACCTTCGGCGGTGTAAAATTCAACTGCCTTGACAAAGGCTTTGAAAAGAACGAATTTGTTGAAGCTGTTGTTCGCCCCGAGGATATTAAGATTGTTGAGCCCGGTGCCAAAGCGGCATTAACGGGAACTATAACCTCGGTTACCTTTAAGGGCGTTCATTTTGAAATTCTTGTTGATGTCGGCGGTTTCATCTGGATGATTCAGACCACACAGGAAAACCTTCAGGAAGGACAAACTATCGGAATGTATATCGAGCCCGACGCAATTCACATTATGAAGAGAAGCGAGTATTCGGGTGAATTCGGCGACTATTCTTCATTCTCGGATGAAATGGACCACATCTCTGATGCGGAATACAACTGGGAGGAAGAAGATGAATAATTCCGTTAGAGCAAAATTCCTTGATAAGCCTTATTTTCTCTGGGCTTTGCTGTTCATCATCGCGCCTCTTGTTATGGTTTTATACTATGCAATAACCGATAAAAGCGGTGCATTCACCTTCAGCAATTTTGCTCAGATAAATAACTATCTTTCAACAATTCTTCTTTCAATACTCTATGGACTTGCGGCAACCGTTATATGCCTGCTGCTGGGCTACCCTTTTGCTTACTTTCTTTCAAAGCACACCGAAAGAACCCAGCGCACCATAGTTTTGCTTGTTATGCTTCCGATGTGGATGAACTTCCTCATCAGAACATACTCCCTTATGACAATTCTCGGCGACAGCGGCGTTATTAACCGTATGCTTTTGGCGCTGCACCTTGACAAGCTTCATTTAATCAACACACCCGGTGCGGTTATTCTCGGAATGGTTTATAACTTCCTTCCGTATATGATTCTGCCGATTTATTCAGTTCTTTCAAAGATTGATAACTCGCTTCTTGAAGCGGCGCAGGATCTGGGCTCTAACAAGCTTCACACCTTCAGAAGAGTTATTATTCCCCTTTCCCTGCCCGGAACACTCAGCGGAATAACAATGGTTTTTGTTCCCTGCGTTTCAACCTTCTATATCACTCAGAAGCTCGGCGGCGGTCAGATTGTTTTAATCGGCGATGTTATTGAATCCCAGTTCCAGAGCGCGAATAACTACAACCTCGGCGCAGCACTCAGCTTTGTTCTGATGATTCTTATATTCATATGCCTCGGCGTTATGAACCACTTCGATGAAGATAATGAGGGGGGCGTTGTTATATGAAAAAGAAGCATTCACTCACCTCAAAGCTTTATATGGCGCTTATCTTCACATTCCTTTATGCACCGATAGTTGTTATGATGGTTTTCTCTTTCAACAAATCATCAAGCACCTATCAAATGAGCGGACTTTCAACCTATTGGTGGAAAGAGATGTTTGCAGACGCAGCCGCAATGGACGCGCTGAAAAACACCGTTATTCTTGCCGTTGTAACCGCAGCGGTTTCAACCATGCTCGGCATACTTGCGGCAGTTGGGCTGTTTTTATCAAAAAACAAGCTCTATAAAAGAGCAATGATGAGCGCAACGAATATTCCGCTTATGAACCCCGAAATCGTAACGGGTATTTCAATGATGCTGCTCTTCGTTTTTGCAGGAACACTTGTTCACAGAAACGAGGTTTTAGGCTTTTCAACACTTCTGATTGCACATGTTACCTTCTGCCTGCCCTATGTTATTCTTAATGTTATACCAAAGCTCAGGCAGTTTGATATGAATGTTTATGAAGCGGCTGTTGATTTGGGCTGCAGACCCTTTAAAGCCTTTTTCAAGGTTGTTATGCCCGAAATTATGAGCGGAATTATAACGGGAGCTGTTATGAGCTTCACGCTTTCGCTCGACGACTTCATCATTTCGTATTTCACAAACGGACCGTCCTTCCAGACGCTTCCCATATACATTTTCTCGCTTACAAAGAAAAGGGTTAAGCCCGATATGTTTGCGCTTTCAACCCTGATGTTTGTTGTTATACTTGTTCTGCTTATTCTTATGAATGTAGCGCAGAGCAGAGCCGACAAAAAGGAGGGAAAATAATGAAAAGATTTATTTCTTTACTGTGTTCCCTGCTTTTGATTGCAGCCATTTGCTCGCCTGCTGCGGCACTTGCAAAGGATAAGTATTTCACCGATGAGCAGATTGAATACTATAAAAATCTCGGTATTCAGGGCACAACAGTTAATGTTTATAACTGGGGCGAATATATTGCTGACGGCAGCGACGGACTTATGGATGTTGTAACCGAATTTGAACGCCTGACCGGCGCGAAGGTTAACTATTCCAATTTTGAATCAAATGAGAATATGTATTCAAAGCTTGTTGGCGGCGGCGTTTCGTATGATGTTATAACGCCTTCGGATTATATGATTGAGCGTCTTATCGATGAAAAAATGCTCCTTGAGCTTGATTACGGCAATATTCCGAATATAAAATACATTGACGAAAAATACAAAAATCTGTTTTTTGACCCCGAGCAGAAATATACCGTTTGCTTCAACACGGGACTTACGGTTTTGATTTACAACAAAAAGCTTGTTAAGGAAACGCCCGATTCTTGGTCTGTTTTATGGGATGAGCAATATAAAAACGAGGTTCTGATGTTCAACAATTCGCGCGATGCCTTTGCCATTGCACAGGCAATGCTTGATAAGGATGTTAACACAGCCAACGAATCCGACTGGGTTGAAGCGGCTGAGCTGCTTGCAAAGCAGAAGGATGCAGTTAACCCCGTTTATGTTATGGATGAGGTTTTCAACCTTATGGAAAGCGGCGAATACGCCTTTGCAACCTATTATTCAGGCGACTATGAGCTGATGATTGAAAACAATCCCGACCTCGGCTTCTGCTTCCCCAAGGAAGGCGTTAACGAGTTTTTTGATGCCTTTTGTATTCCGAAATGCGCTCAGAACAAAAAAGGCGCTGAGGCATTTATAAACTTCATGCACGAGCCCCAGGTTGCATTTGATAACGCAGAATATATTTATTATGCTTCGCCGAATGTAACAGTTTCTGAAAACGAGGAATCCTCGCTTTACGGAAGTGAGGCTGTGTATCCTGATACACAGAGCATTAAAACAAACTGGTTTCATACCCTGCCCCAGAATATTCTTGAACTGCAGAACACTCTGTGGTCACAGGTTAAGGGCGGAAAGCTTTCTGCGGACAGCAAGAAGGAAGAAAGAAAAATATATATCATTTCGGCAATCATAGCCGCAGGGGTTGTTATTATTCTTATCTTTTCGTTTATAAACAGAAGAAAGAAAAACAAGGAACAGGATTTATCCGACCTTTATTAAATTACGGTTCGTTTGTGAGCGCTGCCGGTGGCAGATGAAGCGAACAATAAGAACTGCCGAACGGTCAAAATTTGTCGGCGCTCCAAGCCGATAACAAATTTTGGGAACCGTTGGTCGGAATTACGAATTACGAATTGAGGTTTCTCACTTCGTTCGGTCAATTAATTATGAAAAATAGAATTAAATGTGCCGTCTTTGACTTAGACGGCACTCTTGTTAACACAATAGACGATTTAAAAATTGCCTGCGATACGGTTTTAAAGGAATACGGCAGGGATTACAACTGGAGTGTTGCCGATTACAAGCGTTTTGTCGGCAACGGCTTGAAAAAGCTTGTTGAAAGGGCTTTTGACCACAGTTTAAGCGAGGAAGAGCTTGATATTGCATTCAGAAAAGCAAGCGCAATATATAACAAAATAAAGCTCGACCACGCCCAGCCATACAGCGGCATTGAAGAACAGCTTGCAATTCTTAAAAGCAGGGGCATAAAGCTTGCCGTTGTTACAAACAAGCCCGACAAAGCAGCAAAGGAAATGGTTATCGGCTTCTTTGGCGAAAACACCTTCGATTTGATAACGGGTGCCGCCCTCGGTGTTCCGCACAAGCCTGCACCCGATTCAACACTTAAAACGCTTGAAACACTCGGCTGCACGCCCGATGAAGCGATTTATTTCGGCGACAGCAATGTTGATATGCAAACGGCAAACAACGCAGGAATTAAGGCTGTTGGCGTTTTATGGGGCTTTCGTTCAAGAGAAGAGCTCGAAAAGGAACAGCCGTTTTGCTTAATTGAAGAACCTGAGGAAATAAGCAAATTGTGATTTATCGCTGAGTTGCCGGAACTGAAGTAAAGAGGACGCGTCTATTCGTTCGCCATGGGGACGCACCTCCGAACGCGCAACAAATAAGAACGGTTCGGTGGAGGAACGTCCCCGTGTGCTGTGGAGGGAACGCCCACAGTCGTCCGCCGATAATATAATCGGAGCGAAGCGACCCGACAACTCGGAGCTCGGTGCTCGGCACTTGAAACTTAACATAAAAAATCCGGATGTTTTCACATCCGGATTTTTATTTATTTAGTTGTAACCGATTTTACGGAGCTCCAGGAGGAGTAGTATTTTTTACCTTTAACGGTTTTGTATGTTCTTATACGAACATAGTACTTCCTCTTGGCACTGAGTTTCGTAAATTCTTTTTTGGTTGTTTTATTATTTACGGTTGCTGATTTGGTTGTTGATTTTGTGAACTTATTAGATGTTGAATACTGAATTTCATAGCCCGTTGTCTGAGTTGCCTGCTTGCCCCACTGAGCTGTGAATTTTTTCTTGCCCGCAGTCAGCTTTTTAATGCTTGTTCCCTTGGGATTGATAGTGAATTCAAGCTTCTTTGTTCCGCTGTAGTTGCCCTTGAAGGTTATTGTTACAGTTGCGGTTCCCACATTCTTATTATTTTCATATTTAAGAGTGTAGTTACCGGCAGCAATCTTCTTGCCCTTTGCATCGGTTACAGT
>SVQE01000095.1 GCA_015065505.1 Oscillospiraceae bacterium | reverse complement strand
ACAGTATTTGTGAAAAAGGGACGGGCAAAACCTTGCTTGGTTCGATTCCCTAATGCCTACTCGCTGCGCTCAGACAATAATAAAATCGGAGCGAAGCGACCCGACAACTCGGAGCTCGGCACTTGAAACTTAAATTTAAAAGAAGCTTTGTCATTCAGACAAAGCTTCTTTTCTTTCTTCCATTTGTAAAAGCTGTTTTCTTTTTATCAGATAAATGATTATCAGCGGAATATCGGCAAAGAGCCATGCAGCAGGTGCTGCGTAGCAAACCGCGGTGAAGCCTATGAGCTTCGAGAATACAAAAGCTATTGATATTCTTCCGAAAAATTCGCCTGCGCCTGCAATCATATTTGCATAGGTGAAGCCGAGTCCCTGAAGCGTGTTTCTTAAAACAAAGAGTATTGCAACAAGGCTGTAGCACCTAACTGTTGCCATCAGATAGCTGTGTGCCGCCTCCATAATTGCAGGATTCTGCTCTTTCATGAATATTGAAACCATCGGCGTTCCGATAAGCCAAAGAGTGAGGCTCATAACTATTGAAACGCAGAGGTCAAGCACGAAAATACTGCTGACGGATTTTGTTATTCGCTTATAATTTTTTGCACCGTAGTTCTGACCGACAAAGGTCTGAGTTGCAACGCCGAGTGCGGACATCGGCAGATTTGTTAAGTTTTCAACCCTGCCTGCAGCGGTGAAGCCTGCAATAACATTTGCACCGAAGGAATTAACCGCACTTTGCAGACACATTGTTCCGACAGAGGTTATAGTGAACTGCAGAGAAACGGGAATTCCGAGCTTAACCTGCTCAACGGCGGTTTTCAGATGGGGCTTCATATCCTCTTTTGTTATGTTTACATCGGGATTGAGCTTGAAAATGTAAAATCCCGTAAGGCTTGCAGCGATTATGTGGGAAATAAGCGTTGCAGCTGCCGCGCCCTCAACACCCCAACCGAAGTTTTTAACAAAAAGCAAGTCGAGAATGAAGTTAATAAAAACGGTAACGGTGAAGAAATAAAGCGGCTTTTTGCTTTCGCCGACAGCACGAGAAATCGCCGTGAAATTATTTGAAAGCATCTGAAACGGAACGCCGAAATAAAGGATGTTAACATATGCCGAGGAAAGGTCGATTATTTCTTTTGGAGTTCCGATAAGCTTGAGCAGAGGGGTTGAAACAAGGTGTGCGATAATAACAATTATTATGCCTATTGAGAAGGCAACAACAACGCTGCTTCCCGAATAGTGGGCAACCTTTTTAGAATCCTTTGCACCGAAGGCGTGGGCAACGGGTATGGTGAAACCGCTTGTCAGTCCGAGCGCCGCACCGATTATAAAAGAGTTGATTGAACCAACATTTCCGACTGCCGCAAGCGCATCGGTGCTTACATATCTGCCGACAATTATATTGTCAACAAGCGCATAATTATATTGAAGAAGCGAGGAAAACATTATCGGAAGCGCAAAAAGTATAATACTTTTTATCGGGCTGCCGTTTAACATATCAATCTTCTTTTTCATAATAATTCCTTAGTTTGTTTTCTCAGAAAAACGGCGCAGAAAACCGCGCCGGGGGATTTGTTTATTCTGCGTATGTAACCTTGCCGCCGTTATTTGAAGAAGCAAGACCTATGTATGATTTGCCGGGATTGAGCTTAAGAGCATTTCCGCTTGCATCTTTGAAAAGGATTTTATTATCCTTAACTTCCCACTTGATTTTTGTAATGGTGCCGTTTGAAGCGTAGTAGCCCTCGCTGCCCTTATAAAGATAGTTAAGATAAGTTGTTGTTCCGCCCTTATATGGCGTGGTTATATACTTTGTTTCATCCATAATGATGATAACATTCTGAAAAGCAACATCCGTTTTCCAGTCGTTAGTGTGGTATTTGCCGTCCTTGGTGCTGAAGGTGAACTTTCTTGTGTCGGTTCTTGAAGAGAATTTTGAATTAATTGTTGAGGCTTTGTCGCTTCCTGCATTAACAATGCTCTCGTTAAAATCAAGAACAGAGAATTTGCTTTCATCAAGAGCAGTTCTGTATTTCTTATCCTTGATTACCTCGGCAAGCTTATCGCCGTATAAAATACCGCGGTGTTCTGATGAAACCCTTCTTGTTGTATCGCGTCCGAAAAGCTTTCCGCCGTTCATTCCGTCGATATCGTCAACCTTATCCTTCTTAATAACGCCGTAACCGCCTGTGTAGTTGCTTCTGTTATGGCTGCCGCCCCAGTGAACATAGATTGAATCAAAATATTCGCTGAATTTAACATATGAAGGGCGCGCGGAACGAATCGGACCAACCTTCTTGGGAACAGCAGTATAATCCGCATAGAACCAGAGCATTCTGCTGATTCCGCCTTCAACCTCGCCTTCAACAATGATGTCGGGCGATTCAATACCCCACTGAGGTCTTGCAGGGGAGAGGTTTTCAACAACTATTGCAACGGGACGAACGCCCACTGCCGATTTATTATAATCCTTTTCGCCCGTAAGCGGATTTGTTATTTCGGGTGCCTGAGTTGTTGTTTGAGTGGTTGTTTCGGTTGTTGTTTGCGTTGTTGTTGGCTCTTCCTTCTTGCCGCAGGCAAAAAGTGCGGAAATAACAACAATGCAAAGAATAATTGATAATGCCTTTTTCATTTTTTTACTTCCTATCCATAGGCATTCGGGATTCGAACCCAGCAAGGTTTTGACCGTCCCTTTTTCACAAATACTGCGTTAAAGCGCCTTGTAAG
>SVQE01000017.1 GCA_015065505.1 Oscillospiraceae bacterium | reverse complement strand
TTTGACCGTCCCTTTTTCACAAATACTGCGTTAAAGCGCCTTGTAAGGCGCCAGCCTTGCTTCACCGCTTTGCCTTGGCAAAAAATGAACAGGTCAAAACTGCGAAGCACCTTAAATTTCATAGTTTGCGTTCATTTTTTCGTTTTTTGGTGAAAGCATACTTCCGTATGGTGAGACAAAAAGCGGAAAAAGGGGCGTGAAATATGCAATTTAAGGCTTACTCGGTTCGAATCCCGAATGCCTATATTAATCTGTATTTCTCATCAAGATTTCCGCTGAAAAAATTAATGACATTTTCACTTGCGAGTGTGTTCATCATATTGAAATTTGATTTTGTAAACGGCGCTGTGTGCGGAGTAAGAAGAATGCTTTCGCTGCCTTTGAGCACGCTGTTTGTGCAGGGCTCGCTTTCAAAAACATCAACCGCCGCGCCCTTTATAACCCCGTTATCAACTGCGTTTCTCAGCGCTTTTTCATCAACGATTTTCGCCCTCGCAACATTTATTAAAACCGCATTCTGCTTCATTAGCGAAAGCGCTTTTTCATCAATTATGCCTTCGGTTTCGCTGTTCAGCGGAAGGGCAAGCACAACATAATCGCTGATTTTCAGAAGCTCGCTGAGCTCCATAAATTCATAGGGGTTATCTTTCTTGCTTTTGCAGTTATAAACTATTTTCATTCCGAGTGCGTTCGCTTTTCTTGCAACGGCACTGCCTATTTCACCGAAGCCGATAATGCCGATTGTTTTGCCGTATGCGCCCTCGGTCATAATTCTGTTCCAGCTGTCCTGCTGCATACAGGAATTCAGCGTTTCAATCTGCCTTGCAAAGTGCATAATATATGCAATAACCTGCTCAGATACCGCCTCGCCGACTGTTCCGACAGTTCTCAGAACAGCAATATTCTTTCTTTTGCAGGCTTCAACATCAATATAATCATAACCCACGCCGCGAATTGAAATCAGCTTAAGCTTCTTGCAGTTTTCAATAACGGCGGTGCTCATTTTTTCAAAGCCGTTTATGATTATATCGGCATCACAAAGCGCCGCGGCATATTCATTTTCGTTATCAAATTTTCTGTTCGAAATATCAACAACCTCAAAGCCGTTTTCTTCAAGCAGCTCCTTTGCCCTGCAGCCTTCAAAACAGAAATTTCTTGCGGATAATACAACCTTCATATAATCACCCAACAAATCCTTTATAAGTGTATACTTAAATCCATACCATTTTAACATCAAAAAAAGCATATTGCAAACTAATAGTAATACTTTTTATAAATCTCAAAAACCATTAGCCAAAACGAATACATCAATTTGATATTGACACATATGTGCTAATATTGTATGATAATTATATATTAATTACGGGAGAACGGCTATGGAACTTGATATAAAAACTATTAAGCACGCAAAGGATTATATAGACTCTCTGGCAAGGGGCGTAAACCCGTTAACACTTGAAGCGGTTGGCGACGACGATGTTATTAATAACATAAGAATTTCGCGCTGCCTGCTTTATGTTTCGGATGTCCTTGAAGAGGTTATTGAAAACGGCGGAGTTAAAAAGAAATCAAAGCCGCAGGAGAATTTTGATATTCAAAGGCTTGATATGAACAGCTTTGAATATTTTGCCGAGCCCGTTTCAATAACCGAATTTGCAAAAAGAATAAACGAAATGAAGCCCGAAACAATGAAAAAGCTAAAGGTAACCGCGATAACAAACTGGCTTGTTGATGTTGATATGCTGTCGATTATTCAGATGAACGGCAAAAACCACAAGCGCCCGACAAAAAACGGCGAAGGCATCGGCATAATACTTGAACAGCGCAACGGTCATTACGGTCCTTACTATGCAGTGCTTTATAACGAAAACGCCCAGCATTTTATTATTGATAATATAAGCTCAATAATTGAAGGCGGCTACAACGGATAAAAAACACCCCAATCATCAAAAGGGTGGGCAACTTAGGGATTTAATAGATTTTGAAATGCTCTTTTCCGCTATAACAGCTTCAAAACAAGGGTTAAGGCGCCAGCCTTAACCCTTGTTTGTTCATTGTTCTAACGAAAAATACCTATTTCAAAATTGCTTTGCACCTAAAAATAGCAGATTTTTGTGAAAGACAAGGCAAAAAGCACAGGAATAATTTGTTTATTCCGAGCATTTTTAACGCAGTTTTTCGCTAAAAGATGCATTTTTAGGCTATCAAATCCCTAAGTCGCCCACCCTAAGGATGATTGGGGATTTATTATTTTCCGTCCCATTGATAACGGTTTAAATCAACTCTTCCGTCGGTGAACTCAACGCCCTCGCCCTCAAGCAGCAATATCTGTGTGTTTTTTCCGCCGAACGCAAATGCAGAGGACGGCTCGCCAAAGCGGTTAACAACACGAAAACAGGGAATGCTGTCAGGGTCGGGATTAACATGCAGCGCATACCCAACAACCCTGCTCCAGTGCGGATTGCCTGCAAGCATCGCCACCTGCCCATAGGTTGCAACTCTGCCATAGGGTATTCTCTTAACAACCTCATATATTCTTTCAAATGTATTTTGCATATAATCACCCGATGGCTTGATAATAGTTATTATAATCAAAATCAGCAATATTACAATACAGTATTTTCTTATTCTTTTTCAGAACTAACTGAATTTAATAGAGCTTCGTATCTAAAATTATAATAATCAATTATACTGGAAAGAAAAACTATTTTTTCCTTTTCTGTTGAAAGATCTTTAAAGAGATTATAAATCAAAGAAGCTTCTTCTGATTTTTTATCATAGTTATTGCTAATAATAAACAAAAACTTTTGAGTGTTTAGCATGTTGTTTTTAAATATTTCAGTATACTCGTCGTCAGTAATATTGATTCCTTCAGCAAAACAGAAGTAGGGAATATATGGACTTGAAAATATATTTATCAAGGCACTAATTCTTTCATTATGACCATTAAAAATAGATTCATTTGAATATAATTCCCATAAACATTTATAGAATTCTTTTTCACTGACTCTTTTTTCAACCAATCCATTAATGAATTTATCAACAATATCGGATGTTTTTTCTATTAATTCATTATATTCACCATCTGTGTAAATAGACTCAATCTTTAAGCTATAATCACTTATCATATTCCATTTTAGAAGATATAAAAATGCTTCTTTTTGTTCCTTGTTAATTTTTCCATCAATATATTCTCTATAATACTTGGTGCATATATCAAATATGCTGCCATTTGCCTTTTCTAAAAATTCCTTTTTGTTCATTTTTTACCCCTTTATTTCATTTAAAAACAAATCTTTCATATTTGATAAGGAACTGTTTATTATTTTTGTTTTATACTGATTTTTGTTTTTTGTTTCACTATTAATAGAGCCATTACGAAAATACAAATAAGTATTAATGTTATTGCCCGAAAAACTTTTATGCATACTAGAATTATCTTGACTTAATAATAGTGATATAAATTTGGTCAGTGCATATTGCTTGTCTTCAGTTGTACTTATAGTTATAGCCATTTCTTCAATAAGCTTATCTAGATTGGCTTCGGTTTTTTTGTATTTTAAATTGTTTTCATAGTATTTCTTTCCAAAATCAGTCAAATAATAATGTTTATACTTTCCTTGTCTTACTGAAATAACTACAGTTTTATCTATCCTTTTCATAAGACCAGATAAATTATTCTTTTCGATTTTCGTTAATTCAGAAAGCTTTCCGTGGCGTACACCTTCATTATTTGCAATATTAAATATGATATTATCAATGTGCGGAATATTCTTTATATCATTATCGTTAATAGAATCAAGTCTGTTTTTGTAGTCAACAAGCGTGTTTGATATTTGCTCAAGAATATCAATAATTCCTGAAGCTCTTCCGACAAAATAATCAGTGTTATTGTTATTGTCCATTTCAAAAAATATTCTTGATAATCTCGCCTTTTGATTAAATGCCAAACTTTGTAATTCGTCATATTTATTGTCATTAATTAATTTGGACGAAAACTTGATGTATTTATTCTCAATATCTCGCATTTGGTTAGCGTCACGTTTGTAAACTGCTGAAAACACATCAAGTTCACTAATACTTAAAGTTTTATCCATATTACTCCTCCTAAATAATATAATTGTGGGTCTTTAAATGTTTTTCTAGTTAAAAATAAACTGTTCGAATTCAGCTCCTCTTTCTTCATAATCTGATTCACCTTTTCTGTCAAGAGGTAACCTAATTTTAAAAACACAGCCCGATTCGCATATACCGTTGCATTCTCGATTAAGACGGCACTTACCTCCAATCGACGATACGGTAGGCGTAAAAACTTCCCCTGCAAAGTCTATATCTGCTTTTGATTCACTTAATGCTGTGCACGAATTTACAATCACAGCAGAAGCGTCATATTCCGCTAATGATTGTTCTGCATTTTCAAAACTGCTCATTGACGGAGAAAAAGACGGGCAAAGTATAAGTGTTGCTTGTAGCTCTTCAACCAACAATGTTCTTATATTTGGGTCGATAAAGTCCTTGCATATTAGAACAGAAATTCTGCCCCATCCAGGGATATGAATCAATAATATTTCGTATTCACTTGATTTGTTTAAATCCTCAGTATAGTTTTTGTCATCTTTTTTTTGTTTAAACCTTCTGTGCTTTTGTTGTATGCCGACGCACCGTCCACCTGTATAATATATGGGCGCACGATTCATATTATCGCTCCAATAGCTACCCGGAATAATAAGATATGGATTTGAATTAATGGTGTTTTCAATAATTAAATTATTATATGCACCCGATTTTTCAGCAAACAATTCTTCGGTACATAATATTTCCGGTCCTAATATAACATCTATGTTATTGTCTTGAGAATATTTGAAAACCTTAAGGAAAACTTCTTTTATTTCATCGCTGTTTATTATTTTTTCAATAATGAACTTTCCATGCGTTTCTTCTCCGTTAGATTGTTCATAATAGTTTATACTTAACACATCACTAAGAGGTCTGCAACAGTATGGGGATGCAGCGATGTCTATATACCCCTTTTTCGTGACTGCATCTGGAATTTTTAAAACAATGTTTTTAATTATGTGTTTTTTAATTTTTGAATACTCAACAAAGAATATGTTTTGCAGACAATTTGTAAGGCGGTTTTTTAAGCTTAAAGCTGTTTGTCTAATATGATTGCGCTTTTTTCCGCTATAGGTAATGTAGCTAACACTTGTTCTGGTTCGTGATACTAGGGGCAAAACCACTATCCCAGTATCTGAATAATTATCATTTAGAGAAAAGAATTCAGCCTCTTCAAAACAAGGCACATTATAAGCGTTATACCCGTTGACGAAATCATCAATATTTATAAAAGCATCCAACTTAGATATTACCGCATTTGTAAAAAACAAGCTGCTTTTTTCCTTGCAACTGTTAATAATAGCATGTTTTCCAGCTTCTGTTACGCGAAGTTTGTCGCCCATATCATATTTTCCTAAGTTTTTATTTATTAGTTCTTCGGCTTGCTTTGAATATCTGTCAGAATCTGTAGGCGATATGCTTTCATCATGTTCATAATCATCAAAACTAATTACAAACTGAATTAATTCGGATATCATGTTGAAGTATTCTGTATTGGTACTATAAGTTAACAAGCTTTTTCCTCCTTTCTTTATAATTCATCTGCATTTATTATAGTTCTATGTTTATCATTTGTCAACTTAAATTGTTCAATTATTGTTCAATATTCAAACATATGTGAACAATAATTCGTTTATTTACTTTGATTCAAATTGATTTTTATACTTTTATAAAACAAAATATTAGCAATTTAGGGTACACTAATGCATACTGGGGGTATACTATGAAAACTCAGCTTTTCAACGACGGCAACAAACGCATAGCAGTTTTTTTGCGAATCTTTATCTAATTTATAAGGGCGAAGCTTTATAGCTGTTTCCGAAGACGATGTTCCAGAATTCAAAAAACTACTTGTGCCTATTATGAGAGGAAGATAGTGGTTAAATGATTGAATTTATAAAAGCGAAATGTTGAGAATATTTTAGTAATAAGAAGTATTTAGCGGTTCTAATCCTGCATAGATACTGTGTTTCAAAATGTCAAAATGAGGGTAGCAATGGTATATCATTGCTACCCTCAAAAATTGGGTTCTAAATGCTTACTTTCTTGCGTTTCGACGCGATTTTTCTGCGTTTCTGCAAAATGACTTTATTATTTTATCTGTTAATGTTAAAATAACAGCGGTGATATTATGCGTATCTTAATTCTTGATGACGAGCAGAAGTTTGTTGATGATTTAAAATTTAATATTGAAAAGTATATGGCAACTCACTTGATAAGCACAGAGATAACCGCCTCGGTTTCGCCCGATGAAGTGCTTGCTGGCGGAGCTGCTTTTGACCTTGCGTTTCTTGATATTCAGATGCCCGGGGCTGACGGCATTTCAGTTGCAAAGGCACTGCAAGAGCGCAACAGCAAAACAATCATTTTCTTTGTTACGGCTTATGAAGAATATCAGGACGAGGCAATGGATTTGCACATCTTCCGTTTCTTTGAAAAGCCGTTTGATGAAAAGCGCCTCTATGCAGGTCTTGATAAAGCAATGGAATATCTTGATGAAACTTATGTTGATATTTTCCTTGATAAAGGCGGCTCCAGCGTTCGCGTGCTTGTTGATGATATTATCTATATCAAGCGCGAAAACAGGAAGATAACCGTTTACACAACAAGCGGAACATACCTGGTGAAGACCACATTTGAAGACCTTGTTTCAAAACTGCCGAATACATTTTTCTATTTGGTTCATAAATCATTTCTGGTTAATATCCACTATATCACTCAGTACGGATATAAAGAAATATACCTCGGCGAAACAAGGGTATCCGTTGCAACAAGGAAGCAAGCGGATTTTCACAAATTCTGGTTTGATTATATCAAGAGGAGATAAGCCGATATGATATTATTCTATTTATTAGTTTATGTTTTTGAATCAGTTATTGCCTATGTTTATTTCTCGGATAATTATGAAATCAAGATAAAACCAGCGTATTCCGTTTTGCTGTCGCTTGGGTTATATTTAATCGGATTTGCAGTTAATTATATAGACAAAAACAGTTTAGCAATTAATCTATTAACATTTTTCATTATCAATGTAGTATATTGTAAGCTGTCCTTTAACATCTCATGGATAAGCGGTATATTTCACTCCTCAATACTTCTTGCAATTATGTTTATAAGTGAAATGATAGTTGAATATATCGCATCATATTTGTTAAATATACCTATCGATGCATATAAAAATAGTCTATCGGCATTAATTATTTTAGGCATAACCTGTAAAGCATTATATTTAATTATTTGCAAGCTTATATCATTATGCTTTTCATATAAAAGAAACAATGCCGTCAATGATATGAAAAAAGCATTTATGCTGTTTCTTTATCCGGTTATGATTACAGTAACGCTGACATTATTATTTTATGTTTCTTCTTATTACAGCCTCTCTAAAAAGATTAATATGATTTGTGCTGTAATAAGCGTTCTTTCGTTGGCTCTATGTTGTTTCATTTTTATATACAATCAAGCTTTGCAAAAACAGGAAAACGAATTTGCCGAGCTGAAAACTCAGCAGATGAAAAACGAAATTGATATGCAGTATCTCGACCTGCTTGAAATGAAGAACCGCGAAATGCAGATTTTAACTCACGATTACAAAAATCATCTTGCGGCAATACGCGATATGAGCAGCCGTGACGAGGTTGCGGAGTATATCGACAAAATGAATGATGAAATCAAAACTGCAAACAGCGCCTGCCACAGCGGAAACCATACGCTTGATATTCTCATCAATAAATATGTTACCGAGTGTTATTCAAAAAATATTGATTTCGCCTTTGATGTTAAGCTCTGCAATCTTAACTATGTTGAAAGCTTTGACCTTGTAACAATTCTCGGCAACGCTCTTGATAACGCGCTTGATGCAGCCGAAAAATCGGAAGCAAAGAAGATTTTGTTTTCAACAAAACGGGTTAATACTTACGACACGGTTATTATTGAAAACAGCTGCGATATTCCGCCCGATTCAAAACTGAAAACGACTAAGAAAAACAAAGGCTCCCACGGTATCGGAATGAAAAGCATTGCAAAGACGCTGAAGAAATACGGCGGCGATTGTGAGTGGGAATACAGCCAGACCGATAAACAATTCAAATTAACAATAATACTGCAAAACAAATAAACCTTCTCATTGAGGAGAAGGTGTCACGAAGTGACGGATGAGGTGTAGATACGAAGTATCGTTTGCGTTTCCACCTCATCCGTCTGCTCACTTTGTTCGCATCCAGCTTCCCCTCAAGGGGAAGCCTTTTTATTGCGTTTCTGCACGATTTTTCTGCGTTTCTGCATTATATATTGCTTTTTTTAACGATTATTATACTCTGTACTTGAGGTGATTTTATGAAAAAAACAATATCATTATTATTAGCGTTATTAATGTTTATCGCTGCATTGCCGTTATCTGCTTATGCAGCAGATTTGGCAACGCCGACATTTTCAAAGGAGAGCGGTGCTTATGACGGCAGCGTAAAAGTATCAATCAGCACAACAAACTTGTTTGCCGATATTTATTATGAGATTTATGAATACGGCATGAGCAATTTTAAGGGTGCACTTAAACAATCGGCAACCAAATACACATCGTCACTCACAATAACTGAGCCGTGCTATATCACTGCTTGGACTGAAAGGAACAACGAAACCAGCGAAGCAGTAACAAATCGGTACTATATTCGTTATGCAAGTGATGAAGGCAGATTCACCGTTGATGAAAACGGCGTGCTGACAGCATACGCAGGAAACACATCAGACCTTGTAATTCCCGACGAGGTAAATGGAATACCCGTTAATGCAATAGGTGACAACTGCTTTTCGCAAATGGTTAAGCCTTCTGAAGCATCACCGAACGGTGTAAATGATGATTATTATTCGAATTATCTAAGGTCTATTACCCTGCCGGATACCTGCAAAACACTTGGTGATTACGCTTTTTATGGATGTACAGGATTAAAAAGTGTTTATGGAAAAGCAGAGGTAATCGGTCAAAACTGTTTCAGAGAATGCTGGGCATTGACAAATATTGATTTTTCCAGCACTGTTTCAATAGGTGGCGAAGCATTTATTTACACGTCAATACCTGAAGTAAGAAGCGAAACAATAAGCACATTAGGAAGTCACTGCTTCAAAAACACTTTTGACCTTAGGACTATCTCTTTGCCTAATCTTGAAAATTACAGAAATTATGTATTTGCTGAATGCGGACCTCTCACTAATATTGAATTAGGAAAGAAAGTAAGCGAACTCAAGCCGTATATGTTTGATTACTGTTACAACCTGAAAGAGATTCGTGCAGAGGGCGTAACGGAAATCAGCAGATATGCTCTAAGAACACAGTATTCTTCAATCTATCAAGAATACCGATTGCTGTCCTGTGTCTATGTTCCCAAGCTCGCAGGGGCGCTGGGTGGCTCAATCAGGCTGTCGGACAGCGGACTGCGCTTCGGATTTAACTGGGACAATAGCACCGATTATCAGGCGGCTTACGGCGAGGATAACACCGAATACGGATTTGTATATGCATATGAACGCACGGACGACTTGACCGTGGAAAACGGCAAAACAAAGGTTGCCGAAAAGCGTATTGACAACGACGGTAAAACCTCGTTTAACCTTGTATTCACTGATATTCCCAAAGAGAATTACAAAACTGAAATTTCTGCACGTGCTTACGTCTGCATTGACGGCGTATATTTCTATTCTGACATCATAACTCGTTCATTTGAGGGCGTTGCAAACGCAGTACTTGCTGATCCTGATATTGACCAAAGCATAAAAGACCAACTGAACAATCTATTGGAGGATTAGCTGTGAAAGAAGAATATATTAAACCCGAAATCAGCATTGATGAATACTCTGCCGTTGATGTAATTGCAACAAGTACGGTAGGCGTAGACGATGAAGGCTGGATTGATAAATGGTATTAAGGAGGATTTGAAATGAAAGAAAAGTATTTGAAACCTGAATTTGATGTTGAGGAATACAAAACAGTTGACGTTATCACAACAAGCGGCGATGTTCAGGGCGATGACAACGATGTACCGTTCGGAAGTTAATTTGAAAAGGGTTATTATTGCGATTTCTGTTATTATTGTTTTTGCTGCTGCTTTTGCATCCTGCAGGCAAGGAAGCATAACTGAAAACGCTACTGAAAAAGTCAGCGAATCAACTGCACAGGAAGCAACAACCGTAATTGTCGATGAAGAAGGCACAACGCATTATTATAAAATCGTATCAGACAATTCGCAGGGAGAAAACGCTACTACGGTTTTAGTTGAAATAGCAACAGATAAAAGCGGAGAGCCGATAACTAATCGCACCGGCGAATATGTAACGACAGAATCAACAACAGTTATTATATACGAAACCACAACTGCAGCTGCAGACGATATCGATGTGTCATCTGACAACACAGACGAACCCACCACCTCCACAAAAATCGAGTCCACTACATCGGAATCCGTATTAGAAACTGAAACAACACCTTCAGAATCCCCAACCGACTCAGAAGGCTGGATAAATAGGTGGTATTAACCAAAAAGAGATTGGCATCCGCCAATCTCTTTTGTCATTTTATCACTTATATTTTTCAACTGAAAACAACTATTTTTCATTTGTCAACACTTAATATTTTATTAATCATAAGTAGTACACACGGTATTTAAAAAATAATCGCCTTTCCATTTATATAAACCTTGCACTTTCTGTGTATTAGTCTTTCTACAGTAAAATCTAGAATATCATTTCGATATTTTTTAACATCGCTTCCAACAATTGAATATAAATCTAGTCCATCCTGAGTAAAAAAAACATTTCCGGCTTTAATAATATTTCGGTCGTTTTCATCTCCATAAATATCAATTTGGAAATTCCCTTTAACAATAGTTTTTTTATTTTCGAAAACAAACTCCTTTTCTGGGTTATATTCGATTAGCCCAAGTCGGTGTAATTCTCTTAATTTTTGATCAGTTATCCCAGAATTTTCATATGCTTTTTTATTTGTCTTTATGAAAATCAAAGGATGAACTATATCACTTTTTCTTTCTTCAAAACAAAACCGTGATATGTTACAAAAGAAGTTTGCTTGTTCAGTACTAATAATTGAAAGTGTATGAATTAACGAGGGGTTAATCGAATCAGGTTTTTCCATTTTGTTTGCAAGAATATTTGACCAAATAATCTGTAAATCCTTGTTGTTCACTAATTTCGCTTTGTCAAAAAAAAGCTCAAGCCAATCAACATCTATTGTATTTCCGTCAATTTCTTCACACGTTATATTTTGATTATTATTTCTGAAAATATTGATTGCGTTTTCATAAATGGATTTACAATTTCCAAATTCTCTAATAGCCTTCCTTGAATTATATATCAATGCGATTTTTTCTTTATCTGTTAGTTGATTGTTATCTTTAACAAGCTCCAAAAAAAATAGCCTCGCTTCTTCTTTTGGAGTGTTAAACCAGTGAACAACAGTATCAAAGCTAGGAACAAATCTATCCAAAGCATTTTCTATTGGTAATTCAATATTCATTTATACTCTCCTTTGTTAATATAATGATGATGTTACTAATATAAAAAATAACAAACATCTTATAATTCTTACAATATATTAAACTATATAATTATCATATTTGTCAAGTTAATTTTAATAGAGAAACCCTTAACATGATTTTGAACGATTACTTAGGGATAAATAATTCTATTATAACCAATTGTGTAATAGATTAAATAATAATCTGTTGAAATATACACTATTTTGGTATCACATATGAGTACCGTTGATAATACATATATAAAAGTTAGCTTTCCTATAATAATGTCCGTTGACGAAATCTTTCAAAAAACTTTCTCAGTGTTTATAAATAAATTGCCCAAAAAAGAGTTATCTTTGCCTATGGTACTCTAAAGTTTACCTTTGTGTTTTCCTCTAATATAGTATAGCTTAACATTTTAAGAAAACTATTGCTTAGGAGGATAAGGTTCATAGCAATAGAAGGCAGGATATTACTCCTGCCCTTGTTCGTTATACGTTGTAAATCTCTTCGGTGTTTACAATTTCTTTTGCCTGATTTGAGATGTTGTTCATTGTTTGAACCCAAGCCATCATGTCTTCTGTTTTGAGCTGTTCAGTAATGCCTTGCCAATCTTTGAACTGCTTCACAAGACGATTATACATATCTGTAAGCATATCAGTGTATAGATATTTTATTACGGCAAAAGGCTAATTGATTACAGAAAATCAATTAGCCTTTTAAAGCAAAAATAATTATGATTTCACTCGCCACAAAGCCGGGCAAGACTTTTAGTTTTCACTCGCGGCGAAACAGTCCACCGGACTGTTTCTTATCAAATCAGAGATTTGGTTCGTTTGCGACCGCTCCCAGTAGGAGGTACAGGGAGCAAAAAGAACTTAGCCGCGGTCAAAATTTTGAAATGCCGTATCAGGCATTTAACAAAATTTTGGGCACCGCAATGCGAAAGCTCGTCTCTCGAAAATCGGCAAAGATGATTTTCTTATTCCCACTCAATAGTCGCAGGGGCTTTCGGGGTGAGGTCGAAGAGAACGCGGTTAACATTTTCAACTTCGCTTGTGATTCTGTTTGTTATGTGCTCAAGGAGTACGAACGGAACGTTTTCAACTGTTGCGCTCATAGCGTCCTTAGTGTTGATAGCTCTGATGATAACGGGGTATTTGAAGGTGCGCTTGCCGTTTTCGTCGATACCAACCGATTTGAAATCGGGAACTGCGGTGAAATACTGCCAAACCTTGCCTTCAAGTCCGTTTTTAGCAAATTCTTCTCTGAGAATTGCGTCGGATTCTCTTACTGCTTCAAGTCTTTCCCTTGTGATTGCGCCGAGGCATCTTACGCCGAGACCAGGTCCCGGGAAGGGCTGACGGTATACCATATTATCGGGAAGTCCGAGAGCCTTGCCGACAACTCTAACTTCATCCTTGAAAAGAAGCTTAACGGGCTCAACAAGCTCAAACTGTAAGTCTTCGGGAAGTCCGCCAACATTGTGGTGAGCCTTAACGCCGTCGTCGCTTTCAAGAATATCGGGGTAAATAGTTCCCTGAGCGAGAAATTCAATTCCGTCGAGCTTTCTTGCTTCTTCCTCGAAAACTCTGATGAATTCAGCGCCGATAATCTTTCTCTTCTTTTCAGGCTCTGCAACGCCTGCAAGCTTGTCAAGAAAACGGTCTACAGCGTCAACATAGATAAGGTTTGCATCCATCTGATTTCTGAAAACCTCGATAACCTGCTCGGGCTCGCCCTTTCTGAGTAAGCCGTGGTTAACATGAACGCAAACAAGCTGCTTGCCGATTGCCTTGATGAGAAGCGCTGCAACAACTGATGAATCAACGCCGCCCGATAAAGCAAGAAGCACCTTCTTGTCGCCAACCTGCTCTTTTATCTCTTTGATTTGCTCGTCGATAAAAGCGTTTGCAAGTTCGGGTGTGGTTATTCTTTCCATTGTTTCGGGTCTTACATTACTGTTCATATTATTTCCTCCAATAAGTTTACAGTTTTTTGTAATTATATCAAAACCAAATGTATCGGTCAACTATACAAGATAGCTTTTTAAATGATTTTTAGCTTCGTATGTTTCGCAAACCTCGCTTAGCATACTGTTATAGAAATCCTCTGCCGATTTGCGCCTGCTTTCGGCGATTTCTTTTCCTCTTTTTGTTTGCAGCTTTGAATAAACCTTTTCAAGCTTGAATTTATATTCCTGAAAGAACGAAACGCCATTATCGTCCTCGCCTTTAAGAACATTTTTGTTTTCATCAAGGTTATAAAGCGGCTCGCCGAGGTAGGAATTATAGTAAAGAGTGCGCGCAATGCCCATTGTTCCTGCAACATCAATTTTATCCGAATCGAAAAGGATTTTCGCCTCAATCGTTTTCGGCGGATTGTTTCCTCTGAAACGGTGGGCGCTTATGCAGTCTGAAACGGCAGCGGCAAATTCATTTTCAAAACCGTTTTCAATCAGAAAATTATATGCCTTTTTTGCGCCGACCTCTGCGTGGCAGAGCTTCGGGTTTTCAAACTGCTCTTTTCTTCCGATGTCGTGCAGCAGGCAGGCGGCAATGAGTATATCGCCGTTAACATTTTCCTCACTCTGCGCTATATCAAGCGCGGTGTAAAGCACTCTGTAAATATGCTCTTTATCGTGGGCATTATTATCCATACACGAAAGCATATAGCTTTCAAGAAGTTTGAATGTTTCTTTTTTCATACTAAGAATTTCTGTATTTCTGAGCTCTTACATCAAGGTGGCGGATATCTATATAATCGGGAAGTCCGTTTCTGAACGGAGTCTGAGCAACGCCCCTGATAAGCGGTCTGAGATATGCAATCATTTTATCGGTTACATCGTTGCCCTCTTCGTTTATGAAGTCGCGGGGAACCTTGTTTTCCTGATTTGCAATAACCTTAACATCCTCAACGCCGTACTGAACGCTGTATGGCTTGTTTGAAACTCTGGTAAGGGTTGCGAAAACGCCCGTGTTGCCCTCTTCGGCAGCCCTTGCGGCAACTGTTCCGAGGTTGAATGCCTCGTTAACATCCGTCTGAGAAATTATGTGGCCTGCGCTTCTCTGAAGAACGCTCGGCTCAAGCGCACGAACCTTACAGCCTATCTGCTCTTCAACAACTGTTTTAAGATATGCTGCGGCACCGCTCAGCCTTGCGTGGCCGAACTGGTCGGCGGTTGTTGCGCTGTTTGCCGAAATATATTCGCCGTTTGCATCCCTGATGCCCTCGCTTACAACAACTATAACCGAGTTATATTCCGCAAGCTTTTTCTTAACATCCTCAACAAACTGCTCAACGGAAAACGGAACCTCGGGAAGATAGATAAGGTGGGGCGCAGGCATATATTCAGCTCTTGCAAGAACGGAAGCAGCGGTGAGCCAGCCTGCGTTTCTTCCCATAGCTTCAATAATATGAACGCTCTTGATTGAATAAATGCTTGTGTCGTATGCAACCTCACGAACGCAGGTTGCAATATATTTTGCTGCCGAGCCAAAGCCCGGCGAGTGGTCTATGCCAACCAAATCGTTATCAATGGTTTTCGGAATGCCGACAATTTTAATATCAATGCCGTTTTCCCTTGTGTAGCGCGAAAGCTTTTCAACGGTATCCATCGAATCGTTTCCGCCGATATAGATGAAATATCCGATTTCATATTTATCAAGTATTTCAAAAAGTCTGTCGTATTCCTCCTGCGTGTGGCTGAGCTTATATCTGCACGAGCCAAGGAACATAGCAGGGGAATGCTTTAAGCGGTGAATTTCCTGGGGCATTGCCTTAAACATATCCGAAAGGCAGATAATGTTTTCTTCAAAAAGCCCTTCAACGCCGTTTATCATTCCGTAAACCTTGTTGATGCTTTCGCTGTTTATTGCGTATTCAATAGCGCCTGCAAGACTTGAATTAATAACCGAGGTAGGTCCGCCTGACTGACCTATAATCATATTGTTTTTCATATTTTGTTACTCTCTATAATCTTTGTTGTTATTTTTTTCGACGGAAAATCAAGATAGATTGTGCCTAAATTGATTCCCCTTTGTATCGGGTAATTTATAAATGCGTTGTTAAGCAGCTTAGCATTGTTTTTAGGACCTGCAATTCCGCCTGCGGTTGAGAAATAGCATATAACATATTGCTTCTCAAAGGGCTCAAGCTTTTTGAGGAAGGGCTTAATGCATTCGCCCCACTTATCCTCAGCCTTGTATTTGAATCTGTCCTGAATAATAAACTCTGCGCCGTCCTTTGCGCCTGTTTGCAGAATAAGCGGCTCGGGAATCATTTCGGTTTGCTCAACCCATGATGAGAAATCAATTCCGCTGTTTTCTTTGCCGTATTCAGCGCCGTTTTCGTTTATTGCACAGCGGCGGACAAGCACAATTTTTCCTCTTGCCTCGCCGAGTGAGGGGCATTCGCTTTTAAGATACCAGCGGTCTTTGCAGGGCTTGATATATGTGTTGTAAAGAATATCAAAGCTCTTTTCAAAATCCTTGCCCGAATCGTTTTTAAACTGAATAATAACAGCTTCACTCGGGTTTTCTTTAAGGAACGCATATATCTGGGTTAAAACATATTCCAAATCCATCTGAAGCTTCGGCTTGCGTGCAGTGCAGTAAACCTTTGCAACGCCGTGAATCATCAGCAGTCTGTTATCCTGCGGCATAACCCTTATATCCAGCGCACGAACGCCAATGCAAAGCTGGTCGTATATGCTCAAATCCTGGCATTTTGCAATGTGGGCATACTGAACATATCGCGCAGCGGCATCATGTGTTCCCGGGATATTAAGCGAGAAAAGCGGTTTGTCAGAGCTTATATCCTTCATCCAGTTTTTTAAATCTTTGTTCATAAGTATCACCTTGTATTTGCTTACAAAATTATAGCATTTTTGTTGACATTATTCAATAGAAAGCGCATTATAACATTGTAAAAAAATATTTGAGGAAAAATATGAAGCATTTATCCTTTAAAGGAAAAATAAGCGAAGGAAGCAGCAAAACCAATATCAGCCATAAATTCACCGTTTGTGATAACGCAAAAAGGCTTGTTATCGGCTTTTCATACTATCCTAAGGAGGTTGAAGCTGCCCATTCGCTTGAACTTATTGAAAACGGACTTGAAAAATATAATATTGAAAGCGATAACCCCTCGCAGTTTCTTCCGATAAATAATCTTCTAACTCTTTCCTTTGATGAAAACGGGAAGTACAGAGGCGCGTGCCACCGCCATCCGAATGAACAGACCATTATTATTTCGGATGAAAAGAGCACGCCCGGTATTATCAATAAGCAGATGGAAGCAGGCGAGTGGGACGCAGTTTTAAATGTTCATTTTGCAGGCTGCGAGGTTGAATACAGCATTGAAATTGAGGAGGAAACGCTATGAGCTTTTTACCCTGCGAGCTTCACTGCCACACCTGCCACAGCGACGGAAAATTCACCGTTAAAGAGCTTCAGAGCGCCGCAAAGGATAACGCGCTTTCGCTTATTGCGCTGACCGACCATAACACCTTCAGCGGCTGCAGTGAGCTTGATTGCAGCGTTATTCCCTCGGTTTCGGGAATTGAATGGACAACCTATTTCGGCCACATTCTTGTTCTCGGAGCAAAGGGCTTTGTTGACTGGCGAAGTGCATTGCCCGATAATGTTGATGAAAAGCTTGATGAGGTTAAGCAAAACGGCGGTGTTATAGGTATTGCTCATCCGTTTCAGCTCGGCTCACCGTTCTGTACGGGCGGACGCTTTGAATTTAATATCCGCAAATGGGAAAATGTTGATTATATCGAAATCTTTCATGAGGATTTTTCAAAGGATAACTGTGAGAATATAAAAGCGCTTGAATTTTGGAGCAGCCTGCTTGATAAGGGATACCATATAGCTGCGTCATACGGCAGGGATTGGCATTCAAACGAGCGCAAGGGCTATTTCGGCTGCACATATATTGATTTTGAGGGAGCACCAACCGCCGAAAAGGCGCTTGAGTCAATCAGAAACGGCAGAACCGTTGCGAGCCTCGGAATGAAGCTCTTTTTCGAGGTTATAAAAGACGGTAAAAGATATAAGCTCGGCGAAACCGTTCCTTCGGGTGAATGCGAAGTAAACCTTTTTTGCGATGTTTATGCAAGGCATCAGGATTTTAAAAGCATTTCATATGATGAAATCAGAATTGTAACAAACGGCAGCACCTGTGTTTATAAAGCAAACCGAAACGAAACAAAAATAAGCCTGACTCTGAACCCGAACAGCTGGTACAGAGCAGAGCTATGGGGAACTATGGACGGCTGCGTAATGCCCCTCGCCGTCACCTCACCGATATATACAGGAAGCATTGAAAACGAACAAGCAATGTGATAAAATACTTATAAATAATTCTAAGCAAGGGTTTTCAGATGAAGAAAAACATTTTTAAAACATTTTGCATTATATTATGCATTGTTGCAGCGATTGGAAGCAGTTTTCAGGTCGCGTCATTTGCCTATGCAGCGCAAAAGGAACAAAAAGAAATTGAAGAGCGAGCCGAGGAAATTCTGCAATCAATGACGCTGAGCGAAAAGGTTTCGCAGATGCTTTTTGTCTATCTTCCCGAGAAGGATGCAAAGAATATTCAGAAAAAGAAGCAGTACGGCGGATATCTTCTTTTTGCTTCAGCCTTCAAAAACAGCGACAAGGAGAAAATCAAAAAGAGGATTAACGGCTTTCAGAAGGTTTCAAAAACCAATATGTTTATCGCGGTAGACGAAGAGGGCGGAAGCGTTGTTCGTGTTTCAAAATACAAGCAGTTTCGCAAAACGCCGTATAAATCGCCCCACACGGTATATCAAAACGGCGGGTGGGACGCTGTCACAAGCGATGCAAAAAGCAAATCAAAGCTGCTGACATCTCTTGGAATCAACACAAATTTTGCGCCTGTTGCCGATGTTGCATATAAAAAGAGCAATTTCATTTACAGTCGTTCGTTTTCAACAAGTGTTAAAAACACATCAAAATTCATCAGGCTGACCGTAACGGAAATGAATAATAAAAACTGTGTTTCAGCCCTGAAACACTTCCCCGGCTACGGCAATAACGGCGACACCCACACAAGCGTTATTGTTGATAAGCGCAGTAAGGAAACCTTTGAAACAAGGGATTTAAAGCCATTCGCTGCAGGAATCAAAGCAGATGCTCCGATGATTATGGTAAGCCATAACGTTGTTAACTGCTTTGATAAGAAAAACACCGCTTCAATGTCTAAAAAGGTGCATAATTATCTGCGCGAGGATATGGGTTTTGAAGGAATAATCATAACCGACGGTCTTGCAATGGACGGAGTGAAAAAGAAATACGGAAGCAACGCCGAAATCGCGGTTAAAGCGGTTAAGGCAGGAAACGATATGCTCTGTACCCCATACGGCGAAACAAGCCTGAATGCAATTAAAAAATCAGTTAAATCAGGCGAAATCAAGGAATCAAGAATAGACGAAAGCGTTAAAAGAATTCTGATAGTGAAATTAAAATACGGAATAATTGAATAAAAAAACATAAAACCGACACTCTAAGTTTTTCAGAGTGTCGGTTTTTATGTTTGTCTATTTAGCCTTTTTGCTATTTCTATTAGTAGAGAAACATCATCTTTTTCCATTTTATTAACTTCTTTATTTAATTCTTTAAACACAATAATCTCGCTGTTAGTTGTATCAAAGAATTCAAGAGGGGTGATACCAAAATACTCGCAAATATATAAAAACTCACTCATTGAAGGGAGTGCTCTGCCGGAGGATATGCTTTGAATATAACCCTTGCTATGACCTAAATCCATACTCATTTTGTATTCCGAAACATTTTTTTGAATACGGAGCTGAGTAATTCGCTGTCTGATGAAATCCTCATCCACATTAATCACCTCATAGCCATTGTACACTAATTATATTAACAATATACCGCTAAAATTAGTTATTTGATGTTGACACGCACTAATTGTAATAGTATAATATGATTGTATAATTAGTTGTTTTTTAAGGTGATAAGCATGAAAACGAAAAAGATTACAGCTATCGTATTAGCAGTGTTATTTATTTTGTCAACCGGCTTTTTATATGTTTTTGCAAATTCTGACAGAACAAAGATTTCTGCTGAAAGTGTTAATGCAAAAGCAGGTGAAACTGTTGATGTCAATATATCAATTGAAAACAATCCCGGAATATTGGGCGCTGTGTTAACAGTGGGTTATGACAGCGGATTAACACTTGTAAGCGCTAAATCAGGCGCTGCTTTTTCAGCGCTCGATATGACAAAACCGGGTTCTTTTTCTTCTCCGTGTAATTTCACATGGGACGCCGTTGATATTTCATCGAACGATATTAAAGACGGAACGATATTAACATTAACCTTTTCGGTTCCTTCATCTGCAAAAGATGGGGATGTTTACAATGTTTCACTTTCAAGTAAAACAGGAGACATTGTTAATACCAACTTGAATCCTGTTGATGTTAATTGCGTTTCGGGAAAAATTTCTGTTGACGCAACAACAAAACCGACTCATTCGGATAAAACAGCATTCAAGGTTAATTCCGTAAAAGGCAATCCCGGTGAAACAGTGGCTGTTGATATTAATGTTGAAAACAATCCGGGAATACTTGGCACAATTCTTTCTCTTAATTATGACAGCAGATTAACGCTTAAAAGCGCTGCTAACGGTTCGGCGTTTTCGGCATTGACCATGACAAAGCCCGGAAGATTCACTTCTCCCTGTCAGTTTGCTTGGGACGGAGTGGAAATAGATGAATCCGATGTTAAGGACGGTACGATTTTAACTTTGACTTTTGAAGTTCCGTCAAATGCACAAAACGGCGATGTTTACGATATTGAAATATCAAGTCTTGTCGGAGATACAATCGATTCGAATTTAAATGTTGTTGATGTGGATTGTGTTTCAGGAAATGTTCAAATAGGCGATTCAACCGAACCAACCGAACCGGAAGAGCCGACAACAAATGAAACAAGATTTACCGTCGCTTCAATTGAAAGTACTCCGGGAAGTATAGTTGATGTTGATGTGTCCGTTCAGAATAACCCCGGAATATTAGGTGCGGTTCTTTCACTTAGTTATGATAACGGATTGGTTTTAAAACAGGCTGCCTCGGGTTCGGCTTTTGCACCTCTTACAATGACAAAACCGGGCAGATTTCAGTCGCCCTGTCAGTTTACCTGGGACGCAATAGAGCTTCCTGAAGATGATATTAAAGACGGAGTTGTTCTTACCCTGACTTTTGAAATACCCTCAAATGCACCGTCGGGATATAAATACAGTATTAATATATCAAGTAATGAGGGCGACATTGTAGACGCCGATTTAAACCCTGTTGAAGCAGAGTTCGTTTCAGGCGGAATTACAATCGGCAGTCATACTCATACATATACTCAGCGAACGGTTAGCCCTACTTGCACACAAAAAGGATATGTTTTACACACCTGTTCTGTTTGCGTTGATAGCTATAAGACTGATTATACCGATGAAATCGGACATTACTATAAATACACAGGCAATCAAAAGGATTATGTTATGACATATAAATGCGTTGACTGCAATGTAACAATTTCGGTTAATGCCGATGAGGTTTTAGCAATGTGGAACAGCAATTATATTAATAAAAAACCAAATTCAACAACCAACAGAACAAAAACGGATAACTGTTCATTGTTAAATGTCGTTGATAACGGAATAATTAACGCAAAAGATTTTGCTTTGATAAACAAGCTGTCTTTGAAAAAAACGAATAGCTGAAAATATGCACAGGGGTAAAGTTTATGAGCAAAAAGAATAAATTTATTATACTCGGCACACTTGTGGTAATTCTTGCGGCTATAGCGGTTATTGCTGTTGTGTTTACTTCAAACAGTAAGCCTGTTCCGTATAACACAAGTGTAAAATCGGCATATTCACAGCTTGAAAAAGGCGGATATAAAGGAAGCAAAGAAGAGCTGCTTGCTGTTTTAGCAGGTGACAGCTTTGATAATGAAAAGACGGCTTATGTTATTGCTCTTAATAACGGATATGAGGGCAAAGATGAAGATTGGCTGAATATATTTATCAACGAAAAAGGGGCTTTTAAAACAGAGGATAAATCCTCCTACGATTCGGCTTGCGAAAACGGGTTTACGGGAACCGAAGATAAGTGGGAAAAATCTCTTAAGCTTCTTGGCAATAAAGATGGGAAATCTGCTTATTTAGCAGCTCTTGAAAACGGATTTGAAGGCTCTTCCGCTGATTGGATTGATTGCCTTAAGGGCTATGTAGGAAAAAATAAGAAGACCTTATACAAATTTGCGAAAAACAACGGGTTTAAAGGCAGTGAAGGTGAATTACTGTTTAAGCTTGTAAAAGATGAAAAGATTTATTCTTCCGATGGCAAATCCCTGTATGAAATAGCTTTATTAAACGGTTTTGAAGGTTCGCTTGCTGAATGGCTTGAATGCTTTGCTAAATCGGAGGAATTAGATAAAAAGCGTCTTTCAACTTATAATCTTGCAAAGCAAAACGGCTTTGACGGAAGCTTTGCGGAATGGCTTAGTTTTCTTCTGAACAAGCAGTATGATAGCAAATCACCGTATGAAGTCCTTAAAGACAGCGGATATAATGAATCGATATACGAGTTTTTAAATACGATTGTTCAGGAATATAATTCAAAAAGCAGTGCTTTTGATGAGATTGCTTTCGACGGATATAAAGGCACAAAGGAAGAATTCATATCAATTATATCGGGTAACTATTCTTCGTCACCGTTTGAAACAGCAGTTAAACACGGTTATAAGGGAACGGAAGAAGAGTTTTATAAAGAAGTTGCAAATCAGCTCAAAAAGAAAAAAGCAAGTAAAAACAAAAACACTTCCGTCATTTCAAAGGTTTACAAAAATAAAAAAGGCAATGTTATTGTCGAACTCAACGACTCAACAAAAATCGATATCGGAAAGCCGGAGGCTATTGATAAAAGAATTGTTGAAACAGAAACTGAGGAAAAAGTTGAAAAAAGCGATAATCCAACAATAATTACCGAAAATACTACTGCTTCTGCGGGAAGTAATAATGTTGAGCTTGCCGTTTCGGTTAAGAATAATCCCGGAATATTGGGAATGACGCTTCAAATTGCTTATGATGATTCTGTTATGAAACTGAAATCTGCTCAAAACGGAGAAGCGGTATCTGATTGCTTAACTTTAACAAAAGCAAAAACTCTTGAAAACGGCTGTAACTTTATGTGGGACGGAATTGAAATGCCGAAAGACAAGGTTAAAGACGGTAATGTTCTAATTCTTTTTTTTGATATAAGTGATAATGCAAAAGCGGGAAGCTATCCTGTATCTTTCACATATAAAAAAGGCGATATCGTTGACAACGAGCTGAACGAAGTTGAAGCAGATGTTGTTAATGGAAGCGTTAATATCAGTAAATAATACAATTTTAAGGAGGATTGTATATGAATAAAACAAAAAAACTTATAGCTTTACTGTTAAGTATTCTTATGTTGGTATCCGTTCTGCCGATAGGAAGCTTTTCAGCAATGGCAAACTCAGAGCAGGCGGCTGTAACTGTTTCAAATGTAACAGCAACACCGGGCTCTACCGTCAGCGTTGATGTAAAAATTGCAAACAACCCAGGAATATTGGGTGCTGTTTTTACATTGCGTTACGATGAGAATTTAACTCTTGTTAATGCAACATCGGGCGATGCTTTCAGTGCATTGGCAATGACAAAACCCGGCAGATTTCAATCGCCCTGTCAGTTCACATGGGACGGAATTGAACTCAGCGATTCCGATATTAAAGACGGAACGATTCTTACTTTGGAATTTCAGGTTTCAGAGGAAGCTGAGGACGATTCACAGTGTGAAGTAGAATTGACATATAATAACGGTGATATTGTTGATTCAAACTTGAACGCAGTAAGTTTATCAATAACAAACGGTTCTGTTAAAGTTATTGATTTTATTTACGGTGACGCAAACGGCGATATGAATGTTAACATTATGGATGTAATCTTAATCAGAAGATTCATCGCAGGTGGATATGATGTTACTATTAACGAGAACGCAGCAAATGTTAACGGCGATACAAGAATTAATATGACGGATGTTATCTATATCCGCAGATTTATTGCAGGCGGCTGGGATGTTGAATTACCGGTTGCACCCGCTCATACTCATGACCTTGAAAAGATAGAAAGAGTTGAAGCAACTTGTACGGAAGACGGACATATTGCTTGCTGGCATTGTAAATCCTGTAACAAGTTCTATAGAGATGAAAGCTGTGCAACTGAGATATCAGTTGAAAACACAGTAATTGAAGCAACCGGGCATACAGTTGTAATTGATGAGGCTGTGGCGCCGACATATACTTCCACCGGTCTTACCGAAGGTTCACATTGTTCAGAATGTGAAACGATTATTGTGCCTCAGGTAGTTATTCCGATGCTACAGAAGAATGAATATGCAATTAATTACTATATAACAAATAACGATGTATATCTTGAAAGCTTGGAAATTGAAAACCCGAATCCTTCTGCCTACACAAAAGAAGATGGATTAACGTTGCGCAATTTAAGCGTTCCCGGATATATATTTGAAGGTTGGTATGACGGAGAAGGCGCTAATGCAGAAATAATTAAAAAGATTCCTGCAGGTACAACAGGCGAAGTTGATTTATATGCAAAATGGACTCCCGTTAAGTATAATATTTCTTTTGACAACACAGGATTATTTGCTGTTCCGAGTGAAACATATCAGATTAATCAGGATAAGATTCTTCCAACTCCGAAGCTTTCGGGATATGTGTTTGTCGGATGGTCTGATGAAGATGGTGAAATTTTGTCAACTATTCCTGCGGGTTCAACTTATGGACATAAAACATACACCGCTAACTGGATCAGCGAAAGAAACAAGGCGGAAACATTTACAAAAATTGCAGAACCGACTGTATATGAGGATGATGAAAGAATTCTTTACACATACTACATTGGTAAAATCAATAATGTTCCTGTTTCTGTAATTAATGATTTCGGTTACATAAATGAAGACGGCATATCTAAAACAGTTACAAAACGCTTTACAAAAACTGTTGACGATACACAGATGAAAACGCTCACCAATACTGTTAAGAAAGAAACTACCAACTCATTTGGATGGACATTGTCGGATTCCTGGAATGAAGGAACAACAATTGATGAGGGATGGCTTCAGAAAACAGGAAAGTCGAGAACAGAGGTTGAAGAAATTTCTCGCAACGAGAGCAGCAATTGGTATGTAAGCAGCGGAACAAGCGGCTCTAATACTATTTCAAGTATGAATAGTTCTGATTCGTATAATAATAATTCAAGTGAATACAATGTTAACACTAGAAACAGAAATCAGTATTCAACTGATGACACTGTATCGGCAGAATTAAAAACTACCGTAAGTGCAGAGGTTGGTGCCGGTTACGGTCCTTTCTCTGCAAAAGTCGGTACAAGTGTTGAATCGGGAACATCTGCTGTAAGTAATGTTAAGACTGACAGACTTTCAGATGTAAAGACAAACAACACGGTTTCTAATAATAACGGTACTGCAAATCATTCTGAAACAAGTTCAAGCAGCACATCCGGTTGGAACACCGAATCCGGTCGAGGCGGTAGCTCTTCAACTACGAAAAGCAATAGTGTTTCTGAAACGGTTTCAACAGAATGCAGTAAGAATTACAATCTTCAGACAAGCTATCTGAAGAGTAATACACAATCTGAAACTCAGGGACATGAGGATTCAAGCAGTAATCAGGACGAATACTCATCAGCTGTAACATATTCAACTGTTATCGGTGAAGAAATTGAAGAAACATTTACAACAACAAACACAAAGACCGGTTATCATCGTTGGATTCTTGCCGGAACAGCTCATGTTTTCGGTCAGGTCGGATATGATATTGCTTCGGGTGAATATTTTGTATCGACCTTTACTATGATGGATGACAAAGTTCACCAATTTGAAGATTACTCATATAAAACTGCTGACTATAATGATTTCGAAAATACAGTTATTAAATTTGAAGCACCTATGGATATTGCCGAATGTGTCAATAACAGAATTTGCGAAAGCGAAGGTCTGGAAGTTTCAAAGAGCGGTAAGGTAACAAGGTACACGGGTAGTGATAAAAATGTTATTATACCCGAATACAAAGTTTTTGACAATCAGGACGGAACAAAGACAGTTGTAAAGGTTACGAGCATAGGCGAAAATGTTTTCGCAGGAAACGAAAACATTGAAACTGTTGAAGTTTCTAACTTTGTCACAGAAATTCCTGACGGTGCATTTGAGAACTGCACATCTTTAACTCATATTAATGCTCTTGGTGTAACGAAGATAGGCGATTCTGCTTTTGCCGGATGTACTTCAATTGAGGAATTGCAGGTTTGTGAGCAGGTAACAGAACTTGGCGAAAATGTTGTAAGTAACGAAACAAGGTTGTATGTGGAAGCAACAAACAAGAGTGTTGTTGAGGCAGCTGTTAATTCAAATGCAAAGGTGATTGCAATCAGTATTCTTGATGAATGTAACGATCTGGAAAATACCACTCTTGAAGTTCCTTCTACAACCGAAAAACTGTTGATTAACGGTTTTGGTAAAACATTTAACAATCTGAAAATTAAGTCCGACGCTCAAAAGACTGTTTTCAACAGAGTTAATTTCAACACAACAGGTTCAATACCGATTATAATTTCCTCAGAAAACGTTGAGCTTCACGAGGTTTCAATATCTTCATCCGGAATCGGTTTGGCTTTGACAAGTGTTCTTACAAATCTTTCGTTAAGAGGAAATTGCTATATTAATTCAAGTAACGAGAATTCAATTCTTTGCAAAAATATAAGCACCAACCAAATTGACAGTTCATTAACTACGGTTTTACAGGTCAGCGGAAAGATATTAACTTGTGGCGGAATTTCTGAAAACATATCACTAATAAGCTATAAAGACAATAGTATTGAGATAATTGATCAGGAAACATTTGATAAATACCTTAACGGTCATTTTGTTGTAACATTCGACGCAGGTGAAGGTACAGTATCAGAAACAACACGTGATTTATTCTATGGTGATGAAATAGGAGAATTACCGGAACCGACAAGAGATTATTACAGGTTTGACGGTTGGTATGCTCCGAATGGAGACAAAATAACCGAAAACACCGAATTCGCTTCTCCTGATGATGTTACATTAACTGCTCGTTGGACACAAAATGATGTTAAAGGTTGGGTATTAGAATCGGAGGCTCCGATCGATGCAGAGATTGTTGATACTAAATACACTTATACTTTACGTTCATATACAACATCGGGCTCTTCATCTATGAGTGGTTGGACAAAGTATAATACCACTTCGGCTTGGGGATCTTATGGTAACTGGAGTGGATGGTCAACAACAAAATACACTGCTTCAGATTCACGACAAGTAGAAAGCAGATCGGTTTACGACCATACAGAATATCACTACTACAGATGGGTTAACGGTAGCACTGTTTATACCTATCAACAAAGTTCCAGCCTTCACTTAGAAGAACAATGGTTTACATATGTATTGCCACGTTCAACCAAAACAAATGATGCTGATTTTGGATACTATGGAAGCGATACATATGCCAACAGATGGATTAAAGCAAGTTCTAGTTACAACCATTCTGTAAGTACAACTTGGTCAAGAGATGTTAATCGCACAGAGTACAGATATCGTGATCGTGCTAAAGTATATACATACTATTATTATCAAGATAACGCTAAGGAATCTGCAACTGATCCGACAGGTACAGAAAATATTTCCAATGTTCAGAAGTGGGTTCAGTACAGAGAAAAATAATCTTATATCTTGACGATTAATTTCGTTTTAGATAAATTGGGCAGTAAGGGAAAACGGCGGCGAAAGCTGCCGTTTTTCCTTTTGTTTGGGACAACTGGGGACAGTCCCCAATTGTCCCACCTTAAAAAAGTTTTAATTTTCGGGTGTTTTTTAATTTTCGTTTAAGGTTTGCGGTTTATTATACAGCCAAGCTGAGAGGAAACTTCAGCTAACATACTCTCCTTTCTTTGCAAATGTCCTGCTCTGACGATGAATAATACTGAGGGGCAGGATATTTGTTTTGCACAATTAAAGAAACTATGATATTATGTAAAAGGTGATTATTATGAGAATACTTGTTGTAGAAGATGAATATAAGCTTGCGGATTTGATTGCAAACAGGCTTAAAAAAGAAAAATACGAGGTTGATGTTTCGCTCGACGGTGAGGATGGCTTATACAATGCCGAAAGCGGAATATATGATTTAATAATTCTTGATGTTATGCTTCCCAAAATGAACGGATTTGATATTCTTTCCGAAATCCGTGAAGAGGGAATCACCTCGAAGGTTATTATGCTCACGGCAAAATCAATGCTTGAGGATAAGCTTACGGGGCTCAATGGCGGTGCAAACGATTATTTAACAAAGCCCTTCCATATGGACGAGCTTATTGCAAGGGTTAATATTCAGCTTCGCCAGGATGAAACAAGCGTTAAAAAGGATTATATTGAGTTCGGCGATTTGCAGCTTAATATTGCAACCTCTTCGCTGTTTTGCACATCAAGCGGAGAGAGCATTAATGTTATCAACAAGGAATTTCAGCTGCTTGAATATTTCATAAACAACCCCAACCGCATTTTAACAAAAGAGCAGATATACGATAAGGTTTGGGGATATGATAACGAAATTGAGTCAAACAACCTTGAAGCATATCTTTCATTTATCAGAAGAAAGCTTAAGGCAGTGGGCTCGTGCGTTAATATCAAGGCTGTTCGCGGAATGGGCTACAGAATGGAGACGGCAAATGGATAAACTGAGAAAAAAGGTTTTCTGGGTAATATTTTTAATTCTCACAATATTCACAACAAGCGTTTTTGCGGTTTACAACGTTCAGCAGTATAACGGTGAGCGTCTTGAGATAGTCCGGAATTTTACTCAGATAGAAAGAGTCGGCAAAAGAGTGGATTTCCCTGACGGCAATGAACCGCCCCAGATGCCCGATGAACCCGAGCAGAGGGATTTCAAAAACATAAGATATATGGATAACACCGTATATACTGTTTTGTTAAACGACGATAATTCCGTAAGTGAGATTGTTAATCATTCAAGCGATGATAAAACCGATGAAGAGATTGAAGAAATCGCAAATGATATTTTAGCTGAAAACAGGGAAAGCAAAATCGGTAATCTTTACACCTGCAAGTATTCTTATTCAATCAGCAACAGCACGCTTGTTATTATTGATAACGAAAACACAAATTCAGTTCTTCTGAAAACTCTTTTGATTTCGTTTGCGCTGCTTATTGCGCTTGAACTGCTTATTCTGCTTATATCACTTAAAATAACGAAATGGATTATCAAGCCCGTTGAAGAAAGCTTTGAAAAGCAAAAGCAGTTTATTGCAGATGCATCCCACGAGCTTAAAACTCCGCTTGCGGTTATTATGGCAAGCAGCGAGGCGCTTGAAAGCAATCCAAGTGAAACAAAATGGCTTGAAAACATCAAAAGCGAGTCGGACAGAATGAATAAGCTCATTTCCGATTTGCTTGAGCTTGCGAAATCCGAATCGGTTGACGACAGAAGCGAATTCAAAACGGGCAATATTTCAAAAACGGTTGAAAAATCCGTTTTAACCTTTGAGGGCATTATGTTTGAAAAGGGCATAACGCTTGATTATTCGATTGATGAGAATATTGAAATCGAAATGAATGAATACAAAATTCAGCAGCTTGTTTCAATTCTTCTTGACAATGCGATTAAGCACAGCGATAAAAACGGAAAAATTAATGTTAATCTTAAGAAGGACAGGGATATTGTTTTAATCGTTTCAAACACTGGCGAGGGTATTCCTAAGGGCGATGAAGAAAAAATCTTCGAGCGCTTCTATCGCGCCGATGAATCGCGAAACAGAAATGAAAACCGCTACGGCTTAGGGCTTGCAATCGCAAAAAATATTGCCCTCAGCCATAATGCGGAAATATCCGCAGCTTCGGATAACGGAACAACAACATTCAAGGTTGTTTTCAAATAATGATTTGTCGAGCCCTCTGGGCTCGACAATGAATTGCGTGAACGCATGAATTGCATAAATGCATGAATTGACCTTCGGTCGTGAATTGCCTATCGGCATTGAATGTTCAGCAATTCAATTCATGGAGCAAAGCGAGAATTCATGGCGTAGCCTATTCATGATGCAACGCATCAATTCATCAAATCACAATTTGAATTATTGACAACATTTTATACAAATGATAAAATAGAGTATCGAAAATCAAGGCTTTTCGGCGATGATGTTAACAGAAACAAGAAAAACTATGTTATCGGTTCAATTATTTACGGCTTGATTGTTACTCTTGTAACAGTTGTTAGCATTTTCATTTTAACGGCTGTTTTAGGCATTTCGTACGCTGATTTAGCTAACTCAGTTTACTAAAGTTAAAATATTGTAAGGGCGGATTTCCGCCCTTTTATTTTTGCGCGCAATCTGTACTTTTTTAAACAGTTGTGTTATTATAATTCTCAGAAAATATGGGAGGTGTGATATGAAACGCGTAACACTGGGCATACTGGCGCATGTTGATTCGGGCAAAACAACGCTGTCGGAAGCAATGCTTTATTGCTCGGGCAACATAAGCAAGCTCGGAAGAGTTGACCACAGAGATTCGTTTTTAGACACCTTCTATCTTGAAAGAGACAGGGGCATTACTATCTTTTCAAAGCAGGCAGAGCTTAAATATCAAAACACCTGCTTCACGCTTCTTGACACACCGGGGCATGTTGATTTTTCCGCTGAAACCGAAAGAACGCTTCAGGTGCTTGATTATGCAATACTTGTTATCAGCGGAACGGACGGCGTTCAGAGCCACACCTTAACGCTGTTTAAGCTGCTTGAAAAATACGGCGTGCCATGCTTTATTTTCGTAAACAAAACCGATTTGAGCGGCTTTGATAAAGATGTTGTTTTTCATCAGCTGAAAACAAGGCTCAGCGATAAATGCGTTGAATATACCGAAAACAGAAGCGAGCTTTCCGAAAGCGTTGCCCTTTGCGATGACGCGCTTCTTGAAGCGTATTCCGAAAACGAAACTCTCAGCGATTCAGAAATAATTAACGCCGTTAAGCAAAGAAAGGCGTTTCTCTGCTTTTCAGGTTCGGCGCTTAAGCTTGAGGGCATTGAAAGCTTTTTAAACGGCTTGAATGATTTCACAGCACAGGAGGAATATCCTAAAGCCTTCGGCGCAAAGGTTTATAAGATTTCGCAGGATGAAAAGGGAAACCGATTAACCCATCTCAAAATCACCGGCGGTGTTTTAAGGGTTAAGGATGTTCTTGAAAGCAAAAACAACAAGGAAAATGAAAAGGTTAATCAGATAAGGATATATTCGGGCGATAAGTTCACTGCTGTTGACGAGGCTGTTGCAGGAACAATCTGCGCCGTTACGGGCATAAATTTTGCACATTCGGGCGACGGTCTTGGCTTTGAAAACGATTCCGCGCTTCCCGTGCTTGAACCCGTTTTAACCTATAAAGTTGAATTGCCCGAGGGCGTTGATATAAACGGCGCGCTGAAAAATATGAAAATCCTTGAGGATGAGGACCCCCAGCTAAAGGTTGTCTGGGATGAAAGGCTTAAAGAAATTCAGCTTCAGCTTATGGGGGATATTCAGCTTGAAATTCTGAAATCCATAATCAAAAACAGATTTGATTTAGAGGTTGAATTCGGCAGGGGCAACATCAATTATAAAGAAACAATAGAGGCAAGCGTTGAGGGCGTTGGTCATTTTGAACCGCTGAGGCACTATGCCGAGGTTCATTTAATTCTTAAACCCAAGCCGAGAAACAGCGGACTGACCTTTAAAACCGAATGCAAAGAGGATGTGCTTGATAAAAACTGGCAGCGCCTTATTCTCACCCACCTATACGAAAAAACGCATATAGGCGTTTTGACGGGCTCGCCGATAACGGATATGGAAATAATTCTTGCATCGGGCAGAGCGCACGAAAAGCACACCGAGGGCGGCGATTTCCGCCAGGCAACCTACAGGGCTGTGCGCCAGGGGCTAAGAAGCGCAAAGAGCCTTCTTCTTGAGCCGATTTACGATTTTTCTCTTGAAATTCCAAACGATAATGTCGGGCGCGCGCTTTCGGATATTCAGCGAATGAACGGCGAGTTTGAAAGCCCCGAAATCATAGGCGGGCAAACGCTTATCAAAGGCAGAGCGCCCGTTGCAACAATGTGCGATTATTCAAAAGAGGTTATGCAGTATACCCACGGCGAGGGCAAGCTTTTTTGCAGCTTCGGCGGATACGATATCTGCCATAACACCGATGAGGTTGTTCAGAGCAGGGGATATAATCCTGATTCGGATTTGGAAAACACTGCCGATTCCGTTTTCTGCTCCCACGGCGCAGGCTATAATGTTAAGTGGGATGAGGTTAAAAGCCATATGCATCTTCAAAGTGCTTTAAGCCAGCAAAAACCCGTTAACGCGGAAAACGGCGCAGTTCGCAGCTTTGCCAAATCAAGCAAGCCGAAGGACATTTTTGCTCTTGATAAAGAGCTTATGGAAATGTATGAAAAGATGTTCGGAAAAATCGAGCCGAAAAACTATAATCAGGTGAGCTCGTTTTATACTAAATCCGAGAAAAAGGAAAACTATAAGCGCAAGGACACAAAGAAATTCGATGGCGAGGAATACCTTCTTGTTGACGGCTACAATGTTATTTTTGCGTGGGAGGAGCTAAAAACGCTTTCAAAGGATAATATTGAGGGCGCACGAAACAAGCTGATTGAAATTTTAAGCAATTATCAGGGCTATAAAAAATGCGAGGTTATTCTTGTTTTCGATGCATATAAGGTTAAGGGAAACCGCGAGGTTGAAAAAATAAACAATATCAATATTGTTTACACGAAGGAAGCCGAAACCGCCGATATGTATATCGAAAAAGCAACCCATAAGCTTGCAAAAAATCATAAGGTTCGGGTTGTTACCTCGGATGCGCTTGAACAGCTTATTATTCTCGGAAACGGAGCACTCAGGGTTTCTTCACGAATGTTTTATGAAGAAATATTAAGCGTTCAGCAGGAAATAAAAAGCATTATTGAAGGTGAATTTTAACAAAAAACAGCGCGATTTTTTGTTACTAAATATCTTGACCTATAAACGTATGTGTGATAAATTTAATATGCAAAGCTAATATGTAAAACCGCCTTTTTCTGCTGAAAGCAGCATTGGCAGTTGCATAGTAAAACGCAATAATATAAATTATTAATGGAGGCAATATTTATGAATAAAAAAGCAAAATCAATTATTGCCGTTATGGCAGTAATCATTCTCGTTCTTGCAGGCTCACTGGTTTACATTTGCACAGATTCTCAAAAGAAGATTGAAGCAGCAAACGCAAAGTATCAGGATGTAGTGGATAATTACAAGCTGTACAAGAACATCATATCACAGGATGAGGTTGAAAAGACTCTGTTCGGTCAGCCGATTTCAACCGAGCGTGACGGCGAATACCGCATAGGTGTTAAAACTGCCGTTGACGGCGATTATCACGCTGAACTGACCGTTTATCAGGCAAAGGGCGGCAAATATGAAAAGGTGTTCAACTGTGAAGCGCTTGTAGGTAAAAACGGTCCGGGCAAACAGTCCGAGGGCGACACAAAAACTCCGCTTGGCACATGGGAAATCGGTCAGGCATACGGTATTAAGGACGACCCGGGCAGCAAGGTTCCGTTTACAAAGGTTACCGATGATATGTATTGGTGTGCAACGGGCTCAAACGGCAAGAAGTACAACACGCTTCTCAATAAAAAGGATGACCCCAATAACGATTATTCAGAGGATGAGCATCTTATGGATTATCCCATAAGATACGCATATTTCCTTGATATGGGCTACAACAAGGCTGGCGCGCCATATGCAGGCAACGCTATTTTCCTTCACTGCTGGAAGGAGCCTGATTATCCCACAGGGGGATGCGTTGCGGTTTCTGAGGAAAGTATGGTTAAAATACTTCAGACCGTAACACCGGGAACAGCAGTAACAATTTATTAACTCAACACAAAAACAGGGAGAATAATTATGGAAAAACTCAAAAAAATTATCTTTTCAGTAATTGCCGTTGTTATCGGTATTGCACTTATTGCTTACGGAATTTACAGTCTTTCAACAAAGCATTTATATGATTCAAGCGTTACTGCAACTATCGTTGATGTTGAAGAAAGCTGGGAATCAGACGGTGACGGAAGCGACCATCTTGTTAAAACCTTCTATATCGACTATGAAATCAACGGTGTAAAATATGAACATGTTGAATCACCCGTATCGGAAGATTCCATGAAGGTTGGCGACACTGTTGAAATTTTGTATCAGTCAAAGAATCCCGAAAAAATATCGGAAAAGGATATCAGTAAAACCGCTGCAATAATAATCGGCGTGGGCGCTTTGCTGCTGATTGTCGGCATATTTCTTGTTATTAAAGCGTTGATGGGAAGATAGAATTAAGCAGCTTAAAAGCATTTTTGAAAAAATATTGTGGGGTTGCAAAAAAGCAGCCCCGTTTTTTCTTGTATTAGTAAAAAAGTTATGCTATAATACTTTATTGTTAATACAAATAAATGTTTTTATTTATTAAGGAGCGGCTTATGACTATTAAATTGAAGGGAAGAATTGATTCTTCAAACGCATCTCAAACAGAAAACTATATCAACGAGCAGATAGGGGATTACAGCGGCGAGATTATCCTTGACGCTTCAGAGCTTGATTATATTTCAAGTGCAGGGCTGCGCGTTATTCTTCGTCTGAAAAAGGCTAACCCCGAAACAAAGGTTATAAACTGTCAGAGCGATGTTTATGAAATCTTTGATATGACCGGCTTTACCGAAATGATGGATATTTCAAAAGCCTACAGAAAGCTTTCGGTTGAGGGCTGCGAGGTTATCGGCGAGGGCGCAAACGGAATTGTTTACCGCACAGATCCCGATACCATCGTTAAGGTTTATAAGAGCCCCGATTCACTTGAGGAAATCCATAATGAAAGAGAGCTTGCGCGCAAGGCTTTCGTTATGGGTATACCAACAGCCATTCCCTATGATGTTGTTCAGGTCGGCGATTTATACGGCTCTGTTTTCGAGCTTCTTAACGCAAAATCCTTTGCAAAGCTTTTAAATGAGGGTGTAAGCGTTGAAGAGCTTGCAAAAGAAAGCGTTAAAATCCTTAAAACAATTCATTCAACAATTCTTAAGGACGGCGAGCTTCCGAGCAAAAAGAAGGAAGCTTTGGTATGGGCTGAATTTGATGTTGATTATCTTCCCGAGGAAATCGGAACAAAGCTTCTTAAGCTGTTTAACGATATTCCCGAAACAAACAGTATGCTTCACGGCGATTTCCATATTAAGAACATAATGCAGCAAAACGGCGAAAACCTGCTTATTGATATGGACACCCTTTCAATGGGACATCCGATTTTCGAATTTGCGGCAATCTTCGCTGCATATATCGGCTTCAGCTGTGTTGATAAAGAAAACGGCGCGCAGTTCCTCGGCATAACAAGACAGCAGTGCCTTGATTTCTGGGATTACACAATAAAGTATTACTTTGAAGGCGAGCCTCAGGAAAAGGTTGAAAGCATTAAGAAAATGGCTGAGGTAATCAGCTACGCAAGAATTTTCAGATGGAAAACAAGACGCGGCACAACCGAAATTCACAAGCAGGAAGCTGAATTCTGCAAGAACTATCTTATCAATAATGTTCCCGATGTGGATAAATTATATTTTTAGGAGAGAGCACTATGACTATTACAAAAAATACTGAAAACTCAAAGCTTACCATTGCTGTTTCGGGCAGAGTTGACACAACAACAGCACCCGAGCTTGAAAAAGAAATCTTTGATAATGCAAACGGCATAACAGAGCTTGTTCTTGATTTAAAAGAAATGAGCTATACCTCATCATCGGGGCTTCGTGTTTTTCTTAAGGCACAGAAGCTTATGAATCAGCAGGGCTCAATGAAGGTTATCAATGTTTCCGAGGATGTTATGGAAATATTTGAAATGACCGGATTTTCGGATATATTAACAATCGAATAAAAATATGAAAATTAAAAAGAAAAAAAGGCAAATCTCTCTTTCTGCAAGTATTATTAACGGCATTATCTCAATGCTCGTTCTGTTCAGTATTCTTGTAAGCATTTGCGGTTCGCTCGGATATGCGGATGCTCTGAAAAAGGACTATGCAGAGTCAACCTACCGTATGGCTGATACTGCGGCTGCGATTATTGACGGAGATAATCTTGAAAAATATCTTGCCGAGGGTGAGGACGAAAACTATCGCAGAAACAAAGAGCTGCTTGAGGTTTATTGCCGAAAAATTTATGTTTCGCTGATTTATGTTATTGTTGTTGACCAGAGCGACTACGGGCATTTCAGATGCCTTTATAACACCGTTTACAACGAGGTTGACGATACTGATTATGATGAGTGGGAGCTCGGTCACGAAAGAGATACAACAAACAACACCTACCGCGAAAAATATAAGGCAATTTATGAGGACGGTTCAAAATATGAAACCGTTTACCGCCTGCGTATAACGGACGGCAAAAAGCAGCATATAACAACTCTTGTTCCCGTTCACAATTCAAAGGGCGAGGTTGTCGGCATTCTTTGTATGCAGCGTCCGATGAGCGCTTTCAGAAACCGAATTCTGATTTATTTAGGCGTTATTGCCTCGCTTGCAACGGTATTTTCAATTATTGCGGCAGTCCTCGTTCTTAAAAATAACAAAAAGAATTTTGTTGTTCCGATCAAAAAGATTTCAGAGGAAGCTGCGCGCTTTTCAAAGGGCGATTTGGAAATACACAAGCTTCAGGATGTTGGTTCAATTAAAGAAATAGCGGACCTTTCCTCCTCCATTGAAAAAATGGGCAAGGATATGATAAGCTATATCAATCATTTAACAACCATAACGGGTGAAAGAGAGCGTATAACCGCAGAGCTTTCAATCGCAAGCACTATACAGGAAAACTCTGTTCCGAATACCTTCCCTGCATTCCCTGACAGAAGCGATTTTGATGTTTATGCATCTATGACGCCTGCAAAAGCGGTTGGCGGAGATTTTTATAATTTCTTCCTTATTGACGAAGACCATCTTGCAGTTTTGATTGCAGATGTATCGGGCAAGGGAATACCTGCCGCGCTGTTTATGATGGTTTCAAATATTCTCATAACCGAAAGAACGCGCTCGGGCGGAACGCCTGCAGAGATTCTTGAATATATCAACGACAGAATCTGCAAGCATAATCAAGCCGATATGTTTGTAACCGTTTGGCTCGGAATTATTGAAATTTCAACGGGCAAGGTTATTGCAACAAATGCAGGCCACGACGACCCTGCAATATACCGCAAGGGCGAGGGCTTTGAAATCATCAATGAAACCCACGGCCTTGTTATAGGCGCTATGGAATCGGTTAAATACAGAAATTATGAATTCCGCCTCGGCGAGGGCGATAAGCTCTTTATTTATACCGACGGAATTCCCGAAGCAACAACGGCGGATGAGCAGATGTTCGGAATTGAAAGAATGATTGAAGCGCTCAATAAATATAAGGATGAATCCCCTAAGGGAATTCTTAACGGAATTAATGAAAGCGTTAATGAATTTGTCGGCGATGCGCCGCAGTTCGACGATTTAACAATGCTTTGCGTTGAGCTTAAGAAAACAAGCTATTTAAAAACATTAACTCTTAAAGCCAGCAACGATAATCTTGATAAGGTTATGGAATTTGTTGACGATATTCTTGAGGAAAGCTGCTGCCCGATGAAATCGCGTATGAAGGTTGATTTATCGGTTGAGGAAATATTTGTAAACATTGCAAATTATGCCTACGGCGATGAAACGGGCGACGCAAAAATCAGCGCAGGCGTTAAAGACGGCATACTCACAATTATATTTGAGGATGGCGGTGTTCCTTACAATCCGCTTAAAAAGCCCGACCCCGATATAGGTCTTTCCGCTGAAAAAAGGAAAATCGGCGGTCTGGGAATTTACCTTGTTAAAAAGAATATGACAAGCGTTACATATGATTTCAAAGAAGGAAAAAATATTTTAACGCTTACCAAAGATTATGCGGAGGATGTAAATGGCAATTGATTATAAGCGAAATGCCGAGCTTGATACTTCGGGCTTTGTTTTGCTTTCGGATTATGTTCCTTCAATAATTCAGGAAATAAGATATTTCTCAACATATAATTTTGTCGGCGACAGAATAGACGGCTACGAGCAGCCCTGTGCAATAATAACGGCGGAAGCTGCAAGAGCGCTGAAGGCGGTAAGCAACGAGGCAAATGTTTCGGGCTATCGTCTTAAGGTTTTTGATGCATACCGTCCTGCAAGAGCTGTTAAGCATTTTGTGCTCTGGGGAATTGAGGATTTGGATTTAAGAACAAAACCGTTTTTCTATCCCGACCTCGAAAAGCAATCGCTCTTTGAGCTTGGATATATTGCAAGCCGTTCAAGCCACAGCCGCGGAAGCACTATTGATTTAACGCTTCTCGATATGGCAACGGGCAAAGAGCTTGATATGGGAAGTCCGTTCGATTATTTCAGCGAGGTTTCGCATCCCGACTATAAGGGAATAACCGAAGAGCAGTATGAAAACAGAATGTTTTTAAGAAATATTATGCTCAGAAACGGCTTTGAGCCGATTGATTGCGAATGGTGGCATTTCACGCTGAAAAATGAGCCATATCCCGAAACATATTTCGATTTCCCCGTATCAACTGAAGTGTTAAAAAGATAATAAGATGAAATTATTGCGGATAAAGTAAAGTTTGTATACTTACACAAGCTTATATATGACGTACCGCATTTGAAGTTTTATAAAGGAGAAAAATTATGCAGCTTTATATGAAACAAAAAGTTTTTTCTTGGAAAGACAAATTCAGCGTAAAAGATTCAAACGGCGAAGACAAATATTTCGTTGAAGGAAAGGCTATTTCAATCGGCAAAAAGCTTCGCGTTTACGACAAAAACGGTACTGAACTTGCATTTATAAATGAGAAGGTCGTTTCCTTTATGCCGAAATTCTGCGTTGAAATGAACGGAGAAGAAGTGGCGGTTATAAAAAAGAAGATTACAATGTTTAAGCCCAAGTACCTTATTGAAGGTCCCGGCTGGGAGGTTAAAGGAGATTTCTTAAGCCATAACTATGATATAGTTGATTCGGACAGAATCATAGTTTCAATTCATAAAAAATGGATGTCATGGGGCGATTCTTTCGAACTTGATATTCCCGATGAGAAAAACGAAATCCTCGCTATGGCAGTTGTTCTTGCTATCGACGCAGTGATGGATGCTCAGAATAACTGATTTGAAGGGAGAAAAAATAATGGAAAAAGCTAAAAGTAACTCATTTATCTGGAAAATAATTTCTCTGATACTCGCATGTGCTTTGATTGCGGTAAGCACGCTTTATATAGTTTACCGCAAAGGTGAAAAAGCGCCGGAAGCCGTTACCGAAACAAAGCAGGCAGCTCTGTCTTTATGGAACGACGACGCCGCTGCAAAAAAAGAGCTTATTGATTATGTTAAGGCTGTTACCACCAAGGACGGCAAGGATTTTATTCCCGTTGAGGACAGAATTGCTGTTTTCGACCTTGACGGAACTCTTGCCTGCGAAACGGACCCCGTATATTTTGACCACTGTATTTTTTATCATCGTGTTATGGAAGACCCCGATTATAAGGATAAGGCAAGCGATTTTGAAAAAGAGGTTGCGGCAGAGGTTAAGCAGTATATGGATACGGGAGTTTCACCGGAGGATTTAATGGTGAAGCACGGCAAGGCAGTTGCCTCGGCGTTCAAGGGCTTAACTCCCGAGGAATATATTGATTATGTTGCTGAGTACGCCAAAACTCCCACAGCAGGTTATAACAATATGACAAGGGGAGAGGCGTTTTATAAACCGATGCTTGAGGTAATAGAGCTTCTTAAGCAGAACGATTTCACGGTTTATGTTGTAAGCGGAACAGACAGATTTATTGTAAGAGGCTTAGTAAAGTCATCTCCGCTTGAGCTTCCCGACAGACAGTTAATCGGTTCCGATGAATCAATGGTAGCAACCGACCAGGGCGATACCGACGGACTTGATTATCAGTTTGATGATGACGACCAGCTTGTAATGGGCGGTGAATTTATCATCAAAAACCTTGATATGAACAAGGTTACGGTTATTCAGCAGGAAATCGGAAAACAGCCCGTGCTTTCATTCGGAAACAGCGGCAGCGATTCAAGTATGGCTGAATATACAATCAACAATAACAAGTATAAGGCAAAAGCATTTATGCTTTGCTGTGACGATACCGAGCGCGAGAACGGCAATCCCGAAAAAGCAGAGAAAATGGCAAACAGCTGCAAAGAAAACGGCTGGACAGCAATTTCAATGAAAAACGACTGGAAAACCATTTACGGTGATAAGGTAACAAGAAAATAAAGAAACGGAGCAGAAATTCTGCTCCGCATTTCTTTGTGCACAAGAGTAGGTAATATTCTTAACAAGCCCTGGGTAATAATCCTGTCCTATAACAATAAAAAGGCGGAAAACAGAAACAAAAATATCTGGACTTTAGGGTGGGCGACTTAGGGATTTGATAGCCTAAAAATGCATCTTTTAGCGAAATACTGCGTTAAAAATGCTCGG